>NZ_JBQKDD010000007.1:0-130236 GCF_052122015.1 Collinsella sp. LCP19S3_A6 | reverse complement strand
CGCGCCCGCAAGAGCCCGCGGATATTAGCTTGCCAGGCAAGCGTCGACTAAACGTGCAGCGTGCGCGGGCCCTCCCGACGGGAAACGAAAAAGCCCGGTTTAAAACCGGGCTCGAACAAACACGCCTATTGACAATGGCTTTCTCATATTAAAAAGAAAAGCCCCCGTTGCCGGAGGCTTCAAGTTCGATTGGTGCGGCGTATAGGATTCGAACCTATGACGTTCTGATTCGTAGTCAGACCCTCTATCCAGCTGAGGTAACGCCGCAGCGCAAGACATATGAAACCATTTTAGTTAATTGGAGTCAAGCACAATCTTGATTTTTTTCTAGACCATTTTCCTCATGCAGCTCCGCATGTATCACCGTTTCCCATACGATCGATCGGCTTTTCAACCACATCGAACCCAACGCCGAGTTCCTTCAATAGCGAGCGCACCCGCTGGGCGCAATCATACTCGGCAAACGAGATACTCAGCATGCGTGCCACCTGGCTAGAAGTCCCGACTCCATAGAACCGTTCGAGTGTTGCAAGCCCTTCGTGCGTCACAAAGGTCTCAACTACATGTGGCGACTCCTCAAAGCACCATTGGGTCAACGGACCCTCGCTCGTTTGCCTCACCACCAAGCCACCCATACCCGATGGCTCACACGTAACTAGCAGGTGCTCCCCACCTTCATCGCTCTCAAATAAAACTACCCGCTCATCAAACAGGTCCATCACATCCCCCTTCTCCCGCTCGTATCTAGTAAAAGCATAGCAGGTAGACGAGCGTATACAGAACATTTGTTCGTGTATTTTGTATTGAGCTGTCCGCGCGACATGGTAAGGCTCCGCGCACAAAAAAGGCGCCCCGGATAGGGGCGCCCCCGCAAATCGCTTATGCAGCAAACCTACGCGACCGGCTCGATCTTCTCGAGGCCGCCCATGTAAGGACGCAGAACCTCGGGGATCGTAATGGTGCCGTCGGCGTTCTGGTAGTTCTCCAGAATGGCGGCCATGGTGCGGCCAGCCGGCAGACCGGAACCGTTAAGGGTGTGCAGGTAGCGCGAGCCCTTGAAGTTCTCGGGATCGCGATACTTGATGTTGGCGCGGCGGGCCTGGAAGTCGCCGCAGTTGGAGCAGGAGCTAATCTCCTTGTAGGCGTTGTAGCTCGGCAGCCAGACCTCGATGTCGTAGGTCTGACGGGCAGAGAAGCCCAAGTCGCCGGTGCACAGGCTAATCACGCGATACGGAAGACCCAGCTGCTGAAGCAGGAACTCGGCCTCGGCGGTCATGCTCTCGAGTTCCTCGTCGGACTCCTCCGGCTTGGCAAACTTGACCATCTCGACCTTGTCGAACTCGTGCTGGCGGATGATGCCGCGGGTGTCGCGACCAGCGGAGCCGGCCTCCTCGCGGAAGCAGGGGGTGAAGGCGGTGTAGCGGCGCGGCAGGGTGTCGGCATCGAGAACCTCGCCGGCGTGCAGGTTGGTAAGCACGACCTCGGCGGTGGGGATCAGGAAGTTATCGCCCGAGACATGATAGGCGTCGTCCTCGAACTTGGGCAGCTGGCCCGTGCCAAACATGGTCTGGCGCTTGACGACGATGGGCGGCCACCACTCCTTAAAACCACGGCTAGTGTGCGTATCGAGGAAGAAGTTGATGAGGGCGCGCTCCAGACGGGCGCCGGCGCCACCGAGAACGGTGAAGCGGCTACCGGAGAGCTTGTTGCCGCGCTCGAAGTCGAGGATGTCGAGGTCGGTGCCCAGATCCCAGTGCGGTTTAAAGTCGAAGTCGAACTCACGCGGGGTGCCCCAACGACGGCGCTCGATGTTCTCGTCCTCGTCCTTGCCGTACGGGGTGGCCTCGCAGGGAATGTTGGGCAGGTGAGCCATAAAGTCGTACTGCTCCTGCTCGAGAGCGGTGCGGCGCTCGGCCAGACCGTCGATCTTCTCGTTGACGGCGCGCACGGCCTCCTTGGCGGCCTCGGCCTCGTCCTTCTTGCCCTCCTTCATCAGGGCGCCGATCTTCTTGGACTCGGCATTACGCGTGGCCTGGAGCTCCTCGACCTCGGTGATGACGGCACGACGCTCATCGTCGAGCTCAAAGAACTTCTCGCGATCCCAAGACGTCTGGCGGTTAGCCATGGCGGTATCGATGGCATCGGGGTTCTCGCGAACAAACTTGATATCAAGCATTAGATCCTCCGGCGATATACATTCCATTTAGGTTGCAACCTTGTACATGTATGGGCAAGTATATACTTATGAGCGTTTACGACCCAACTCAACTACGCAAGAAGGCACCCAATGGACGCAGTTTTTTCCTTTTTGTTTGGCACCCGCACCGGTTTTGCCATCCTTTTCGCCGGCGGCATCCTGCTGTTTGCGATTCTTGCCTTTGTAATGGAGAAGCGCACCCATAAGCTCTACGTCGACCGCGGGCCCAAATCCGAAGAAGATCAAGACAGCTTCTGGGACTAACCTGCCAT
Organism: Collinsella sp. LCP19S3_A6; assembly: GCF_052122015.1. Lineage (NCBI taxonomy): Bacteria > Bacillati > Actinomycetota > Coriobacteriia > Coriobacteriales > Coriobacteriaceae > Collinsella > Collinsella sp. LCP19S3_A6. The sequence continues at coordinate 127,767 of NZ_JBQKDD010000007.1, read as the reverse complement.
TTAGGGACAGGTTTATTTTGGTCGGTTTTATCTGGGCAAATGCAAGCGCCCCGCAACCGGTATCAACCCGGTTGCGGGGCGCTTTTCGCTATAGAGATAAAACCGCAGGAAAAACCTGCCAAAATAAACCTGTCCCTAAATGGCAGGTTTACTGAAGGGTGGCGTCGATGGCCTTGACCAGGGCGCTGCGCATGCCGGCGTCCTCGAGCGCGACGACGCCCTTGATGGTTGCGCCGCCGGGCGAGCACACGGCATCCTTCATCGCCGCAGGATGCTGCCCAGTTGCAAGCTGCAGTTTCGCCGTACCCAGAACCATCTGGCTCACAATGCGATAGGCGTCAGCGCGCGGAATGCCGTGCTTGACGGCCGCGTCGCCCAGGGCCTCAATCGCCATGGCAACAAATGCCGGGGCGCAACCGCCCACGGTACCACCCACAAACAGCAAGCTCGTATCGAGCTCAACGACAGTGCCAAGCTTTCCGAGCAGGTCGAGCACCACGGCACGCTGCTCGCCGTTGAGCGCAGAGGACTTCTCGCAGGCAATGACGCCCTCGCCCACCGAAACCGGTGTATTGGGGACCGTCGAGATGTGCGCGACACCCGGCAGAACCTGCTCCCACTTGGCACTGTCCCAAGTCCAGGCGACCGAAAGGACGACCTTATCGGCAAGAGTATCCTTGAGCGGAGCGAAGACCTTCTCGATCATGTACGGCTTGACCGCAGCAACCACGATATCGGATACAGCGACAACCTCCGCCGCATCACGACAGGCAAGTATCCCACGCGCCTCACAGCGCTCAACCAGGGCATCGTAGCGGCCCGCGCAGGCACACATGTCGCTCGCAGCCACACCGGCGGCAATCCAGCCATCGGCCATAGCGCTCGCCATATTGCCAAAACCGACAAATCCAATCTTCATATCTCATAGTCCTCTCAGACAGGTTCTTCAAATCGAGAGCTATTGTCCCACGGCATTGTTTCGTGTTGCCGACCTATTTGTGATACGGCTCACCACGGCTAATCTTGCAGGCGCGGTAGACCTGCTCCAGCAGCACCACGCGCGCCAAGTTATGCGGCAAGGTAATGCGTCCAAAGCTGAGCATTTCGTCAGCTCGTGAGCGAACATCGTCGCTCACGCCGTCCGATCCGCCAATCACAAAGGCGATGTCGCTGTTGCCTCGCAACATAAGATCATCGAGCCGCGCCGAGAGTTCCTCACTCGAGCGCTCTTTGCCCTCAATGGCCAGCAGAATCACATGCGCTCGGGGCGGCAGGGCTGCAAGAATCGCCGCTCCCTCCTTGTCGCGCGCGGCATCCACGCCGCCCGCCTTGGCCGGGTCGATATCGGCCACCTCGCGCATATCCACCTTGGCATAGGCGCCCAGGCGCTTGGTGTACTCGGCGCAGGCATCCTTCCAAAAACGCTCTTTGAGCTTACCGACGCATACAACGGTGCACTTCACGCGCGCCTACTCCTTCGAATCGTTTTGAACTTTGCCGGCGGTCAGCATCTGCTCGAACATAGAGGCCGACTGCGAAAAGTCGCTCGGCAGCACGACCGTCGATGTTTTACCCGTGCGAGCGAACTCCGTCATCATCTCGGACCATTGCGTAAACATGAACAGCTGGTTGGCCTCATCGTTGCCGACGCCCGTCTCCTGGATAATCTCGAGCGAATCCTTGATACCCAGCGCGATGGCCTTGCGCTGGTTGGCGATGCCTTCGCCCGCCTTTTCCATTGCCTCGGCCTCGGCGGTCGCCTCGGTAACGCGCTTGATGCGGTCGGCCTCAGCGAGCTCCTGCGCAGCAGCGCGCTTACGCTGGGCGGCGTTGATGTCATTCATAGAGTTCTCGACCTCGGTCGGCAGCGCGATCTTGGTGATGAGCGTCGACACGAGGGTAAAGCCGTAGGCGGCCATCTGCTCGGATACGGTGGCGTTGACGTCCTTGGCAATGTCATCCTTCTTGGCAAAGACCTCATCAAGGGTATAGACAGGGATGGAAGAGCGCAGGGCATCGGTAATGAAGTCGCGCATCTGGTCGACGGGCTCCTGCAGCATGTAGTAGCTCTTGTAGATGCCCGAATCTGCCGGGCCGGCTCCCATGTCATAGCTCACGTGGTACTGAGCAGAGACCTCAAGGCCGATAGTCACGTTGTCCTGGGTCTTAACGTCGATCCCAAAACCGTTTTTCATGGTGCGCAGACTCACCGTGGCGGCCTTGCGGTCGATCACGGGCACCTTCATGTGGAAACCCGCGTTGACGATGCGGTTAAACTTGCCCAGGCGCTCGATGATCACAGCATGCTGCTGTTCAACGACATAGCAGGCGTTGGGAAGCAGTAGCAACAAAATGATGATGGGAAGCAGAAGGCTCGTAAGGGCAGCGATAATACCGGATAACAGCATGGTCTCTCCTCCGATGGGCACACGTTGGCACTAGGATACCCGCACAAAGCAGCCATGTGACACCATCAGGAAGCCCATAACAAAAAAGCTCCCATTGCTGGGAGCTCTTTCAATCAATGGTGCGGGCGAAAGGACTTGAACCTTCATGGGGTTGCCCCCATACGGACCTGAACCGTACGCGTCTGCCAATTCCGCCACGCCCGCGTGCAGGAATTAGAATAACGGAGCGCCACCGTGAACGCAAGACTATTTTTGAAAAAGTTTGCAGGCATTGTCCCACGCAGCTTGCGCAATTGCCTCTGCTTTCTCTCCAGTACGATCGACACGGTCATTAACCAGCGCGTTTGCCGTGATGGAAATCATTGCCGGCTCACACTCAAGACCGCGAATGGGCTCCGGCGCCATATAGGGACAATCTGTCTCGAACAAAATACGGTCGAGCGGGGTCGCCGCGAATGCCTCGCGCACATCATTGTTGCGCTTAAAGGTGGCCGCGCCGCCATAGGCGATGTAACAACCCAAATCCACAAAGCGCTCCATCGTGGCGCGATCCTCGCCAAAGCAATGCAGCACGCAACCGGCCTGAGGCACACCCACCTCGCGCAGCACGTTGTACGCATCCACATGCGAGGAGCGCTCCTCGTCCGTGTCCTCATGACGCAGATGCAGCTCTACCGGCACATTGCGGCGTACGGCAACCTCGAGTTGGCGCGCCATACAGTCGATCTGCACGCTGTGGGGCGCCGGCGCGATGCCGTCCTCGTAATCCATGTGGTAGTCCAGACCGATCTCCCCGATACCGACGCATAAGGGATCATGAAGCGCAGCAACGACCTGTGCATGGATGTCATCGGTATAGTCCGGCGCGCCATAGGGGTGCACACCGGCGAGATACTTTATCTGCGGAATATCCCGCATCGGCAAAATCTCGCGCACCAGCCAGTCGCTATAGTCCGTCACGCTGCGTTTGTCGGCAATGGGATCAAAAATCGTCACCAACAGGTCGACGCCTGCAGCCTTGGCGCGCACAAGCGTCTCGGGTACTTCCTTGCCCCAAAACGAGAGCAGGTGCGCATGCGTATCGGCAAGCGGCGCCAAGGGCGCGGGGCAAGCAACCGTTTTCTTTTTCTTGGTAAACGTCACGCGCTCGTCATTAGGCATCATGGATTAGCTCCTGAGCCAGACGGACAAAATCGGCAACGCCAAGCGTCTCGGCGCGTGTGGTGGGCGCGATGCCGCAAGCCTCAAAGGCGGCATCGAGCACGTCCTTGGCAAAGCCGTTGGCGCTCATGGAATTGCGGATGGTCTTGCGACGCTGAGCAAACGCAGCGTCAATCACGCGGGCCACAAACTCGCGATCAAGCCCCTCGGGCGCTACGCCGTCAACACGGTCGATGCGCACGACGGCCGAATCCACATGCGGCGCCGGCATAAAGCAGCGCGGCGGCACCTCAAAGCGACCCGTCACCTGCGCATACAGGCCGAGCTTTGCCGTATAGCCGCCGTAGGTCTTGTTGCCCGGCGTTGCGGCAATGCGATCGGCAACCTCCTTTTGAACCATGACGACGGCGCGCTTGAGCGCGGGCATCGTCTGGAAGAACTGCAGAATGATCGTCGCTGCCACGTTATAGGGCAAGTTCGCGACAAATACCGTCGGCTCACCGCCCGCGGCCTGCTCAATCTGCTCCGGGCACACCTTGAGCGCGTCGCCCATGATAAAGCGGAAGTTGGCATAGTCGGCGGCATGGGCATCGAGCACCGGCTCGAGCTCGGGATCGGCCTCAATCGACGTGACGCACGCCGCCTCCTGAAGCAGCGCAAGCGTGAGCGTTCCAACGCCCGGACCAACCTCGAGCACGCGCTCATCGCCCGCAAGTTCGGAAAGCTCGCAAATACGCTCGATCACATGGTTGTCGATCAGGAAGTTCTGGCCCAGGCGATGCTTGGTCGCAAGGCCAAACTCCTCCAGCAGCTCCCTTGTTGCCGTGGGGTTTGCCAAAGGCGAAGTTGTCATAGTTGCCTCCTTAGCATGGTGGCGGCGTCTTGAAACAAAAGGGCATGGACCGTTGCGGCCATGCCCTTACACCTAAACAGCAGATTGCCGATATGGCGCGCGGCGTCTTAACCCAGGCGCGGGAACAGCGGCTCACCCTTCTCGACGGGCTGACCACCGGCAAGCAGACCCCAAGCGCAAATGCCCTTGAGATCGTCGCTCGCGGCCTCGTCCTCGCACGACAGGCGGCGCAGGGCCTCGGTAGAAGTCTGGGGCATGAGCGGCATCAGCAGGTGAGCGGCAATGCGGATGGCCTCGAGGAGGTTGTAGATCACAAACGCCAGCTCGTCGGCCTTGGCCTCGTCCTTGGCAAGTGCCCAGGGCTCGGAGTCCTCGATGTAGTGGTTGGCGGCGTGGATGAGCTCCATAACCTCGTCTTTGGCTCCACCGTAATCGAGCACGTCCATCTTGGCCATGTAGCGCCCGGCCAGGCCATCGGCGATCTTTGCCAGCGGGTTATCGAACGCATCGAACGATGCGGGCTTGGCGGGCGCGCAACCATCAAAGTACTTACCGCTCATGTTGAGCGAACGCGAGATGAGGTTGCCCCAGCTGTTAGCGAGATCGGCGTTGTAGACCTGCTCCATGCGATCGAAGCTGATAGCGCCGTCGGTGCCGGGGACCACGTCGGTCATAAAGTAGTAGCGATAACCCTCGACGCCCAGCATGTCGATAACATCCAGCGGGGCAATGGCGTTGCCACGGCTCTTGGACATCTTCTCGGCCTTGCCAGTCTCGGCATTGCGCACGGTCAGGAAGCCGTGGGCAAAGACGTGCTCGGGCAGAGCCTCGCCAATGGCCATGAGCATAGCGGGCCAAATGACGCAGTGAAAGCGAATGATGTCCTTGCCCACAATGTGGAACTGCGCAGGCCAGCGATAGGCCAGCTCGGCACGGGCCTCGTCGGTGTCGACACCGTAGCCGACAGCCGTCATGTAGTTGAGCAGCGCGTCGAACCACACATAGGTCACATGGCCCTCATCGAATGGAACCTGGATGCCCCAGTCAAAGCTCGTACGGCTCACGGAAAGGTCGTTGAGGCCGCCCTCGACAAAGCTACGCACCTCGTTCATGCGGAATGCAGGCTCGACGAAATCGGGATGCTCGTCATAGAGCTTGAGCAGCTTGTCCTGGAAAGCGGAAAGCTTGAAGAAGTAGGACTCCTCCTGCACGCGCTCGAGCGGACGATGACAGTCGGGGCACAGGTGCTGGCCGACGCTGCCGTACTCCTCGTCACCCTTCTGGACCTGCGTGTCGGTAAAGTAAGTCTCGTCGGGCACACAGTACCAACCGTCGTAGCTGCCCTTATACAGGTAGCCAGACTCCTTCATGCGCTCCCACAGATACTGCACCGCATGATGCTGGCGCGGCTCGGTGGTGCGGATGAAGTCGTCGTTGGAGATCTCGAGTTTGCTCCAAAGCTCCTTGAAGTGCGGAGCCTGGCTGTCGGTCCACTCCTGCGGCGTCATGCCATGCTTGGCTGCGGCCTCGGCGACCTTCTCGCCGTGCTCGTCCATGCCGGTCAGGAACTTGACGTTATAGCCAGCGGAGCGGCGATAGCGAGCCTGAACGTCGGCGATGATGGTGGAATAAGCCGTGCCCAGATGCGGATCGGCATTGACGTAGTAGATGGGGGTCGTGATAAAGAACGAAGGCTTGCTTTGATCCATGGGGTTTGTCCTCCAGAAAAACGTTGCATACAGGGGATGATTCTAACGCAAGGGCTGGATATCCTCCATCTATTGCATATTGAGCACCATGGCATAGACATCGCGTTTGCGGCGTGAATACTTCTGAGACAGACGCTTGGCCACCGCAGAGGCGGGCTCCCCCTCCTCGAGCGCGGCGCGGATATCCTCGCGCAGGGCCTCGTCGGGATCCGCTGCCGCTGCGCCAACCGGCACGATGCCGGTCTCCTCGTCTTCACTCGGTGGCGCGATGACCAGCGCAATCTCGCCCTTTACTTCGCCGCGAGCACGCAGCCCCTCGGCAAGCTGGGCGGCGGTCCCGCGCAAGACCTCCTCGTGCAGCTTGGTGAGTTCGCGGCAGACGGCAACCTCACGCTGGGGAAAGACCTCTGCCACGGCCTCGAGCGTCGCCACGATGCGATGTGGAGACTCGTAGAAGATGAGCGCGCCGGGCACCACGGCAAGGCGCTGCAAACGGCGTACGCGGTCGCCGTGCTTTCGGCCCAAAAAGCCCTCGAAGAAAAAATGCTCGCAGGGAATGCCGGACGATACGAGCGCCGTGACGCAAGCAGAGGGGCCGGGAATAACTTCGACGGGCACATCGGCCTCGCGCGCCGCCTCGACCAGCGCCTGGCCGGGATCGGACACGCTCGGCATGCCGGCATCCGAGGCAAAGGCAAGGGTCTCACCCGCCAGCAGGCGGTCGACCAGACCGGTGGCGCGGCTGGCGATCACATTCTCGTCGCAACGGACAAGCGGCTTGGAAATTCCCAGGTGCATCAGTAGCTTTGAGGTCACGCGCGTGTCTTCGCAGCAGATGGCATCGGCGGCGGCAAACGCCTCGCCAACGCGCGGAGACAGGTCGCCCAGGTTGCCGATGGGTGTTCCGACCACATAGAGTTTGCCCGTACGGGCGCTGTTTTGCGTCATATCAACCTATTCAATCATGCCGCGCTCGAGCGTACCGAGCGCCGCGCGGGCGTCCCATGCTGCGATGCGTTTCTCGGTCTTCCACGTTTGGAAGAACCAACCGGCAGCCGGCGCAAACGAAGCCAGCTGGTTGGCGATAAACACGCGCTCGTAGGCATTGCGGCCCTCGGGCGTAACCGACGAGTTGGCAAAGATCGCCGCGCCCGACCATTCGCCCACCAGCACGGGGAACCCAGTTGAAATCGCTTCTTTAAGCTCGCGCTTGTTACGCGAAATCGCCGTCGTCAGCCCGCGGGGGCTCGTGATGTCGAGCGCATGCTCGTCGCGGTAATGGTACAGGTGAAGGTCCATGTAGACGTTCTTGTACTTGGCGCCGCGCATAAAATGCTTCCACTCGCCGGGATGTCCTGAGGACGAAAAGACGACGATCTTATCCTCGGGCATATACGAACGGACGAGCTCGTAGGCATCGCGATAGAAATTGCGCAGGTAGTGGGCCGGAATGCCATCCGTCATGGTAAAGAGACTCTTGCGGACACTCATTCGAGGTGCATCCAGCAGCTCAATGCCCAGAAGGCTTTCGGCTTCGCCGTAGCGATCGGCCAAACGCTCCAGCACGTCGAGCGCAACGTGACGACCGTTGGTGGACGAATGCCACTCGGCAACAGCCTCCGGCGTGGTGGGCGAATCGTTGGAATCGCCCTGGCCACCGGGCACAGTCGCTAGATCGAGCAGCACGCGAATGTCGTACTTGGCAGCCCACTCAATTGCACGGTCAATGTAGTCGATAACCGAAATGTAGGACGCATCGGACTCCTGCGAGCCAAAGGCATACCAGGGCACCGGCAAACGCACGGCATTGAGACCAATCTGCGCCATACGGCGAAAATCATCTTCGCTTACGAATGTCTCATAATGGCGACGCATGCGCTCGTTATAGGCAGCAGTGCCCATGGCTTCTTGCAGTTCCGCCGCATTGGACGCACCTGTCGCCGCGTACAGCGACGGGGTCACCCAAGGCTCGGGAATAAACCAGCCAGAGAGATTAACGCCGAGTATCCTCTCCATCACGGCCCCCTTCGAATCGTGCAGGGCGAACCCGCATCGTATTGCATAGGAAAAGTATCGTTTTGAGTATACCCGCGCACACGGACAGCCGATCGAACGGTCTGCAAAGTGGCGCAAAAGTAGGAGTAATGTCTGGGCGGGCACACCCGAGATGGTACGCCAAGATGTGCACGCGCGCCGAAGGCAGGCGCCGGAAGGCGCATCCCGTTTTTTTGCTCAATAATGGAATGCATTTTCCGCCAGCGGGCCCAACCGGAAAGCATGTCCCGTAATTTCACGTCATTCCGGGTCGCATTTTCCCAAGCGCCCCTAAAGCGGAAAGCGCATCCCGCTCAGGATTGAAATTCTGGGATGCGTTTTCCGCGGGTCCACATAAAAGAAAAGGACCTCTTTGCAGAGGTCCTAGTCAATTCAAGGTGGCGGGGAAGGGAATCGCGTCCGCGCGCTGCGCGGACGGACCGCTGCGGCGCTTGCGCGCCTTGCGAGCTACGCTGGCAAACGCTATCGCGTTTCCTCAGCTCCGCGCCCTCTCGGGGTTCGATTCCGTGCGGGGGCTACATAAAAGAAAAGGACCCCTTTGCAGAGGTCCTAGTCAATTCAAGGTGGCGGGGAAGGGAATCGAACCCCTGACACGAGGATTTTCAGTCCTCTGCTCTACCAACTGAGCTACCCAGCCATTTGAGGTGTGCCTTGTTTCAAGGCTTGATTAGTATAACCAAGGACGCGCTCCGGTCAACCGAGAATTTGAAAAAAGTTTTTGGACACCGCCTCGGTTCTGTAAAGCAGCACGTCAGAGACATCAACCGGCCGCAAGAAATTTTTCGCTCAGGGCCTTCAAGCCTGCACTCGTTGCAAGACAGTGGGCGATACAAAGATTGAAGGGCGTTCCAGCACCGCCCAAGCACCGGGACAGGAACACATGCGCCAGGGGCGGACATTTTCGTAGCGTGCAAGGATATTGCCGCTGCAATCAATAAAGGCAATGTCGATGGGATAAGCCATAAAACAGGTGTGAACCGAAGAGCAGCACGGAAACGCCATGACGAGCGGCAGTCCGTCAGCCGTAATCGGCACGCGGCCCAGCATGCCGCGCAAGCGTGCGCCAAACGATTCTGCCACCATAAACTCTGCCGGCGACCAACCGAGCCTATTGAGCGCACGCGCGTAGGCGATATAAGACAAGACGGCGCTCACATGACCACCCCCGGTCGCCACGGATCGACCGTAACCGCGCGCTCGTGCGACAGCTTCGCCGGCGTCCCCAGAGAAACGCCGGCAATGCTGAGCAATCTAGGCCACGGCTCATAGTACATGACGCAGGCATAGGTCCTAAACGTCCCGGACAGAGAGAGCAAGCCGCCATCAGACGACGCCGAGCTCTGCTCGCTCGAGACCTCGACCTGCAGATTATAGCCCTGCATAGCCGCCTGAATCTCGGACTGGACACGCATCGAGGCATCGACAGAGCTCTCATCGCCCTCCCCTTCCGGCGCCACAGCGTGCGCCAGCACGATATCGGGCACCACGCGATCGAAGCGCGCAACGGCGCCAGCAAAGACCATGACGTTGTACACAATGAGCGCAAGCGCCAGCAAAACGGGAGCGACCACGGCCATCTCGACCGTCGCCTGGGCGCGCTCCTCGTACAAGACTGCACCAACGCCCATTACGATCCACCGCCCAAGGCGCCCGCCAGCGTAGCGACATCGACGGTAAGCGGGATGGAACCACCGCCGGGCAACGGAATCTCCGCAAGTGTGAACACCGTACCGCTAATGGTGCGTTCGACTTGATATTCCAACGCCTCGCAGAGCGCCTTGGGATCCGTCACGCCCAACGGAATACTTCGCAGTTTGTCTTGCGCTTGAGAGAGACCGGCAATGTCAGACCCCGGACTCTTAATGACGTTAGCGGAATCGGTCAGCACCGGCTTTCGCAGGCGCAAGTCGCACGGTTCCAAACCCAGCGCCGCCACGGACGCCGAAACGGTATCGCCGAGCCACGATGCAATGGAGCCCAACGCGCCGCTGCCCCCTCCTAGGTCTTTAATCATCTCGTCCATAAGTTCGTCGGCCGAACCTTGGATGTCTCCGTATCCCACAAGCAGGCGTCCCCAAACATCCATGACGCCATCGAGTACGCCGGCAACGCCGCCCGAGCGCTCTTCCAGTGTCGAGAAAAACCGCGAGAGCACGTTGTTTTGCGCCGTCGCGTTGTCGGGAGCCAAGACCGCGGCAGAGATTGCACCGCGACTGCCGAGCGTAACCGGCTTATTGAATGAAGAGTTGAGCTTACCGGGACTGGTCATATCGCCCGAGACCGCAAAGGAGACCACGCCGTTTCGGCCGGGCGGGGCGATACGCGGCCGCTCGCCCGAAAGCGCCTTGATGGCCTGGTCAAACGCATTGCCCGCACGGTCGGCCTCATCCTCGGTCTGACGCTCAAGTTCGAGTTCTTTGTTGCGGCAGTCGACGTAGTCTTCCAGGGCATCTTTGAACTTGTCAAAGTGGTATTCGAAGCCGTTTTCGATAGAAGTCGAAGGCGCTGCAACGGCACCGAGCGACGAAACGCCAAAATGGCATCTGTTGCATCTGTCCTGCCCGTCATAATCGGCAACCGAGGCTAACCCGCCTGGCGACCCCTTCTTATAGTTGGGGCAACTCGTTCCGTAATGCAGATACGTCTTGTCATCGATGGTACTAATTGGCCACGCCGCATCGGTATAGAGTTCCGTCGCTCGCACCTCTTCAGAGTTGCGCGGCAACAGCGGGATATGGGAAGTGACTTCATCTCCGTCCTCGGTTACATATGCACGATTGACCTCTGTACTCGCATAGGTGTAAAACGCCTTGCGCGCCGCCGACTCCGCCTTCGTCTCGACGCTTGAGCCCTGAGGTGCCTCGTTTGCAAGGCGCGAGCGGTAATAGGCCTTCGCGCGATCGAGCGCCACTTGCGGCTCCCATGTGACACTCGAGGCATAGTGCGGATTCTCAATATCCGAAAGCTTCGCCAAGCTCCTAGCGCGTTCCCACATGCACGAACAGCTTCCGACTGCGCCTCTGTCCGATCCGCCGCAGTCGGCAAGCCAGGCGCGTTCCTTGGCCTTTGACGTTTTCTCGGACGCTTTCTTCAGTTCCTTGGCAGCATAGTCAAGGTCTTTTGAGGTGCTCTCGATGGCATCGGTCGAGATTTCTGACCCCTCGAGCGCAACAAAGTCCGACTCCGATGTCCTGGGCACGGCGAGCGCTGTGCCGGTATAGATCACGTTATCGGTATCCTGCGCCGAAACAGCCTGCGTAGCTCGCGCGGCAACCAGATATGGCAGAGCCGTTTCGACTTTTTGCAAACCCTCCGACGCACTTTTGGCAAACTTATTGCGCGTTTTAATAATCTCAATCCCGGTATCGACCATATCGCTTGCGGCTATTTTCCCACCCGGCACCAGCATGGCAACCAAGCCGGTGCCGATTGTGGCAAACCCCGCCAGGCCCAAGCTCAAAATGCTCGCATCCACCACCGTGGCCGCTGTATGGTAGGACGATATCACGTTGGCACCCGCCAGAGCACCGCTATCGGCCGCCACCTGGGTATCCCCGGCACGCGACATACTCCATATCGCCGCCGTCGACGAAAACAGCAGCGTAAGCACCACAAGTATGACGACCGCCGAAGAAAGCGTAGTGTAGGCACCGTCCTCGATAAACAAGTCGATACCGGAGCGGCCCATGAAGCCGCCCCGCTTGCGGCGGGCATTCGACCGGCAACGGCACACGAGCCCTCGCATCATTCGCAGCAGGCGACGCCTAATCCCACGCGGCAATCCACGAATCATAGTCTCCCTCCAGCCATCCGGGACGCGATCGGTACGAAACGTCGACTTTCAACTCAACATTTCCTCCTCCCCCCACATTGCCCATGGCCTGCGCGAACGCGCCGATCACGGGCAGCGGCTTTACATCACCCGCGATAGATACAGACGAAACGCCCCCTGCGTCCGCCCGGCCAAGCTCGATATCCCACGACAGCGGTCCGCCGGCGTGAAAGATCGAGACATCGGGCACCGCGGCGAGACGGCGGCGGGCAAACTCCTTGAGGTCGTCGTCCTCCGCCGTCGTCGTGGTCATGAGCCGCGCCGTCTCGGCGGCGGCAGACTCCATGACCGCACGCGTATAGAGCAGGCACACCGGCTGCAGCGCAAGCAGGATGAGCGTCAAAAACGTCGGCAGCAAAAAGGCGGCCTCGACCGTGGACTGCGCCCAATCCTCGCGCGCGATATCAATAGAGTGCGATGTCTTTGGCGCCTGCGGCGGCGTCGATAACCGATGTCGAGGCGACGCCATGGGACGCCGCCCGTGCAGCCAACGCCGCCAAGCGTCCGTCGGTGCCGGCGCGCCAAAGCCCCGCAATCGCCAGCACGATGGAAAGCAGCGCCATGGTGACGATGGCGTACTCAACGGTCGATTGGGCAGACTCCTCGCGCAAAACGTCAAGCATTTCACGATCCCTCCTTTGACCCCGATGCTTGCGGAACCAAGCGCACCGCGCGTAAGCGGCACGAGGCGTCGCCGGCATCCGCGGCAACCGTCACCATGTCGACCCAGCCGCGCCCATCGCGCACGATGGCGCCCCATACGTTGCCCTTGATGTCGAGGTAACCGCTTAGAGCGAGCTGGGCTGTGGGCACCTCGCGATAAACACGCAACAGGTCCGCGGCAGCCTCGGTCATCGGTCGCTCCTCGGCCCATGTCAGCCGGGCTGCGACTGCGTTGTCCGCAGATGGACCCGCCGCAGCATCCGCCCGTTCGTCGAGGGCGCGCAGAAAAGTTTGTGCCGTGACGGCGGCATCCCTGTCGGCCGTGTCCCGCGCTTTGTCATCGGGAGGCGCCACCGCGCCCGAGCTCCCATCCGCGACGGCCCCAGAACGCTGCTGTCGCACGGCATTCAGCCCCCAGAGCGTCGCCGCAATCGCCACAATCAGGCAAGCGAGCACCAGCAGCACGCCAACAGAATGCCCGCCTTCTACAGGCTGTTGATGCCGTCTTTGATCGCGTTCCATAGCTTTTCGACGTTGCCCTTAAATGCAACGATGGCAATGATCGCGATTACCACGAGCACGCCGACCAAGATGGCGTACTCGGTGGTACCCTGCGCGCTTTCCTCCTGCACCAGCGCCTTGGCACGTTGACAGGAACGCATTGCACGGTAAAGCGTCCGACTCCAAACCCTACCCATAACGTCAGCCATTTTGTTCATGTATTCCTCCCTACATCATCCCGCCTGCTCCCAGCAGCGGGCCCAATATGGATAACAGCAGTGCCGGCAAGATGAGCGTGCCGGTGGGAATCAGCAGCTTGACGGGCGCTCGTTCAATCTCGCGCTCGACCGCGGCACGATGGGCGGCGCGGATCTCGCGACTTTGGGCAGCAAGGGTCTCGGCAAGCGGGGCACCCAGGGCGAGCGCTTGACCCACCGTAATGGCAAAGGTCTCGAGCGCCCGCACGTCCAGGTCCTGCGCGGCCGCCAACAACTCGTCCTCGCGCGCTCCCACGCCCACCTGCCACGCCATGCATGCCCGTTCAAGCCGAACAGTCAGCGCCGATCGACGATTGGCGCAAAAGATCTCGAGCGCCGCATCGAACGAAAGGCCGGCGGAAAGCCCCAGACGCACCACATCAATCATCTCGGATACCTCACCGAGCGAAACCTGCGCTGAGTTGTCCACGCCAAATGCGCCCCTCACCCGCGCAATAGCGGCATCGATCATCGAATGGGCCGCAGCAACGACCAGCACCGCCTCGCCCCTGAAAATCTCCATGGTCTTGCGCACATCCGAGCGCTCCAGGCCCGTCGCGACAAATACGCCGAAGGCGCACAGGCAAGCCGCGGCGGCAACCAGGGCGCTCACAGCTCCACCCGCATAATGCGCCGGATAACCACCAGGGCGACGCCGTTAAGGGCAAGCCCCAGAACCACGGCGCCGGCGCCTACCGGCGTTGCGAGACCGTAGCGAAAATCTGCCGAAAGCAGGGCCAGCACCGCGCACATACCCGCCGGCATCGCCGCGACCATATGCGCCGACATGCGCGCCTGCGACGTTTTGACATCCAGGCGGCGCTTGAGCTCGATACGCTCCCCCACCATGCTCGACGCCTCGGACAGCAGATCGGCAAGCGGGGCACCGGTCCGCTGCGACACCTTGAGCGCCAACGCGACAAGCGAAAGCCCGGGGGCGTCGATGCGGACAAGCAGGTCGTCGAGCGCATCGGCAGCCGAAATGCCGCAGTCGATCGCCGCCGCTACCCGCAGAAACTCGGTATGCACCGGCTCTTGCACGTGAGCGCCCACAAACCGCATGCCCTGGGCCAGCGAATGTCCCGAGGCAAGCGACATGGAAAGTGCCGTAAAGGCCTCGGGCATGGCTTCCTCCACATCGCGCTGCTCGCGTCGGTGGTCAAAGATGTCGCGTGCGGCGCCCGCGGCAAAGGGCGCAACCGCCCCCAAAACAAAGCCGATGGGCGATAGCGACACCACGGCAAGTGCAAGGCAGCAGACGCCACTCGATAGCAACAGGAACGCCAAGCGTGAAGCATCATCCTCAACGACAAGACCGATGCGGCGCACGGGAACCAACGATACCCAGGAGCGGGCGATCTTTTTTAGCAGATCATTTTTCACCAGCTCGCGTGGCAGCTTCTCGGCCACCGATTCAAACATATGGCGCACCAGCTCCGCCGGCGGCACCCTCGGCACATGAGGCTCCACTCCGCATACCGTCGCGACCGAAAACCCGGCAAGGCCCCCTACGACGAGGGGCACAACGACCTCCATTCGTCCACCTCCTCCTGCGTAAGCGTTCCCGAGCGCAAGCCCTCTGCGATAAACGGCGGCTCGCGGTTGAGGGTCCAGGTGCGCTCGGCGGCATCGAAGGTCACGTAGCGCTCGAGTTCCACGCCACCCGACGCGCCGCGTCGCACCCCCGAATAGGAGGACACAAAACGCCGGCCGTCCGCATGGCGCTCGGACATCACGATGCCGTCGAGCGCCATAGCGATTTGTTCCTCGATGAGCTCGCTCGGCAGATCGATGCCATAGCGCGCAAGCAGCGTCAAACGCACCACGGTCTCTTGCTCGGTGCCCGCATGAAGCGTGGTGAGTACCAAGTGTTGGTTTTCCCTATTAAGTGAACTGTTAATCCGCAATATGCATTCTTGCAGGCAAAGGACTAAATCTCGCTTCTTGCCCCGTCTAACGGGGCAAGAAGCGCGCCCGCCGAAGCGAGCGCCATTTCACATTACGCCGACAAAAGATTCGGCTCACTTTCCCTCCCGATTCGTTCGCTCCCATACTTCGCCCGAATCTGCTTCATGCTCGTTTTGCCCCGGCTCCATTTGCAATCATCCTCCGCATGACGCCAATACCACTTGCGCTTGCTCCTGCTCCACATGCAGCCTACGGATTTCAGGATTTCGCGGCTCTCGTAGGTATCGCCGCCAATCCACAGCCAAGCGCCGCACAGCTCGACTTCAACGCCTTCGATACCGAGCAGAACATCGACGACAGCGCGGAACTCCTCGGGCGTCTCGGTCGTTCTGCGGACATCGCTGCCAGGCCTATCAGCCTCTTCGTTCTGCATATCGCGCAGAACCTCGAAAACGCGGTCGTGCTCGGCGTTAACCGCCTTCATGGTCGCCTCGTCGCCTCCCATATCGGGATGGTGCTTCATGGCGAGCTTCTTGTAGGCGGATTTGAGTTCGTTGAGGTTCTGGCAGTGGTCGAAGTACATTTCCGGCTCCCGTCTCTCTTGGGTTCGCTGCTTGCGAATCAAGCGGCTGCTTGATTCGCTTTCTTAAGGCGAATCCCTCGGGGAGGTTCGGGGTCAACTTCCGTCACAGGCGAAGCGCAAACCTCCACCAATCGGCCCCGGCCGATTTGTGCGAGGTTCTGTGACGCGTTGTTGACGTCGAGGCGACACGAGGAATGCACGGGTAAGCCTTCGCGGCATAGGGTGCCTTCACCCTATTGAGCGATGGGGTGAGCACAGCGGCAGGGGCAACGCCCCTATTGAGCTGACCCGGGTAAGCCGTCGGCTAGGGGCTAGCCCCTGTTGAGACCGGGAAGGCCCAGCGGCCCGGGCGGAGCCTGTTGAGTGTGGCAAGGAGCGCAGCGACGCGCAGCGCTTCGAATCGCAACGCGAGACGAAGCGCGGAGGGCCCCGCAGGGCAGGTGGCGGGACGAAGTCTCGCCTAACCTGCTACGCGAGACTTCGTCCCGCGTAGACCTTTCTCGATATGGGCGCAGATTGGTCGCTATGACCCCCTATGAGCTGGGATTTTTTCTTATTCTTGCCGTCAAGAAATCGAAGGACCTCGATTGAATTGGAGGCGAATCTTATGGCGAATCTGCAAGGCTACACTCAGGGCGCGGTCGGTCACATGCTCAACCACTACTCCCGGCACGACGGGGACCCGCATCAGGAGCACTACCGCTACGGCAATCAGAAGATTGACCCTTCGAGGACTCACCTGAACTACGCCCTCTACGAACGACCCGACCCGAGGGAGTTCATCAGCAGGAAGGTCGAGGAGGCCGACACCAAGCCGAACAAGACCACCAACGTCATCAGCGACTGGGTGGTGACGCTGCCGAAGAATCCCCGCCTGAAAGGGCGCGAGCGGGAGTTCTTCGAGCAGGCGTATGAGTTTCTTGGGGTCAAGGTCGGCGGAATCGGGAACGTCGTGGGAGCTTACGTGCACATGGACGAGACCTCCCCTCACATGCATTTCTGCTTCGTCCCCTCTTGCGAGACGGTCAAGATGACCAATGACAAATCTCGCCCCCTTCGCTGGACCAAGCGCGACGAGATGAAAAATCCCGAGCACAAGGCGGGCGAGGTCAAGCGCGACAAGAAGGGTACCGTCCGCTACAAGCGCGTCGCGGCGACCGATGATAACGGGAACCCCATCACGAGCAAGACCATTTCCCAGTCCAAGATGTTCAGCCGTTCCGACATGCAGGATTTCCACCCGGCCCTTTCAGCCCACATGGAGCGTCATTTCGGGTTCGATATTGGCATCGAGCTTGAGGACGAAGGCGACAAGCTGCTCTCCAAACTCGCCCACGGGGAGTACATCGAGGCGAAAACCAAGCTTGTGGCAATCCGAAGCGAGGTCAGTAAAGAGTGCGAGGAAATCTCCCGCCTCAGGGACCGACGAGAGGAAATCAAGGCGCTCGCCGACGAGGAGTCTTCGCGATTGGAGTCCCTTCAGCGCTCGCGAGAAGGAGCTGAGGAGCGCGTTGGGGTCTTGGAGGCCGTCCGTTCCGAATGCGGCGCCGCCGACGCTGCGCCTCTCAGCAGAAAGGGCTCGCTCCTCGGTCGCGTCGCTTCTCTCTGCTCTGGATTCATCGAGCAGCTAGGGGCGCGGGCGGGCAAGCTCGGCGCGGGCATCCGCGAGAGATTCGGCCAAGCCTCAAGGCGAAATGCCCCGGAGGCATCCGGGAGGAGCTTCGAACCTGCCAGCCGGCGCGCCTTCGCACAGCGCGCTCCATCGGCTCGGCAGACGCAGGCAGTTATTCAACCCCAGTTTTAGGGAGGCAAACAATGGCTCGTATTGAAATCATGTACGAAAACGGCTGTGTCTGGCAGTGTGACACGAGTGGCATCGGCGAGGGCGACGTAGGCAAAGTGGTCGCTTGTAGCGAGGCTGTCTGGGTGCGCGGCGGTCGGCTCCTCTACGCCGCCTGGGTCCTTCCATGGAACGGCACGAGGTGGCGCAAGCCCCTCGCCGTGACGAAAGAATGGTCGAGCAGCACGACGGATTTCATCCAGAGCGGCAAGCAACGCATCGAGAGCAAGGACGGCTCGATGCGCACCGAGCGTCTGAAGGACCTTGAGCAGTACCCGCAAACCTTCTATACGCTCCGCACGAACAAGCAGCTGGAAAATGCTCTCTCAATCACCGTCAACGGCGTTCTCGCGTACGTCCGCGAGGACGGCGAGCTTGTTCCAGCAGCACGCATCGGGATGGAAGACAATGAGCCCGAGGCAACCACATCCGAGACGAGCGAGGATGAGCGATGAGCGTCCTGTTGCCCTTGAGGTCGGCAAGCTCGACACGCGAGCACGACTCCCTGTGGGAGGATGCAACGCTCGCGCTGGCGTCCCGCCAGCTCATTGGTCGAGTGCGCCGCGCTGAACGACGCAAGGCCTCGACCGAGGGCCTAAAGCGCGAATATGATGGCAGGGAGGCCTCCCAGAACCGCAAATCAAGGCTAAGGAGCATTGAACTGCGCTACCGTGACCTCCTCAACCCCACGATAGCGGACGATTACCAATACGAATAGAGAAGCGCCCGCGATGCGGGCGCTTCTTCGTTTACTCGGATATTTTATCGGCTCCAAACGACCAGAGAAGAAGCTCGTAATCCTTTTCATCTTTCGGATACGAGTCCGGGTCCAGACCGGCGGTAAGCTCGGTCCACGTCCGAACTTTTCCATCATCGCATCTGTAGGCCTCATCAGGTTTCGGCTCAGACCATTTCCTCGATTCCATGACGCCTCCTCTCATGAGCTAACATCGCAGATTCTATCGCCATATGGGAGGGATTTCATATAAGCATCCATCCACGTCCAATCGGGTCGGCCCTTGCCATCAACCGGGAGATGCAGATTGAGTGTCGGCAGCGTTTTGTTGGCCTGCCTCCCGTAATTAAAGCGGTATTTCTCAGCCCGAAGGACAGTTACAACAAACAACTTCGCATGGTCACTTATCTCCTCCTTTGGATAGAGAAGATAGAGGTCTCGACCGCTATAGAATGGCCTAATCTGCAAGAAGGTTGACAGCACGCTCCCGCCACCAGCAACAGTAATGGTATGAGCGGGCTGAGGGCTTTTTCCTTCAACAGGTTTGACGTAAGCGCTAATCCCGTTGTTTTCGGCAGTTCTAGCAACAAATGCAATGCCTTCCGGGTCGGTCTGCGACGTTTCATCGCAGGCATTCAGCTCCATGTTGATACCGTATTTAACATCAAACAAGCTAGATACAGGAAAATTGCCCCACTCCTTACTCCCAAGTGAAGGAGATTCGGACCCCCCCCGTTTTGTTGTAATCGGCTTTGAGTGCAGGGATTTGACGAACGATTCAATCCACTGCCAATCAGGTTTTCCCCCATCTGTAACAGGCAGGCGAATAACCGTTGCCTCCATAACCTCTTTCGTCCACTTTCTACCGTAAGAGTAACGGTACTTCTCTAAGCGTAGAATAGTGCAGAGGAAGAGACCGACTGCGGGAGTCAACACCCCAACCTCAGGACGCATGTACAGGACGTTCACATCATCAGTAGCCCAAAATGGCTCCGGCTGATAGAAGGCCTCTGCAATCGACCCGTTATAGCTCAGAGAAATGGTGTTTCCCTCATGGATGGGGGTTTGGCCGATATGATTGGCGACACCGTTATTTGAGTCAATTGCGCCGATATAAGGTGTGGAGCCATCCGTCTGCTGTTCGGAAGTCAGGCGTTTTCCCTTTTTTACCTCGAATAGGCTGCCCAAGACGAATCTGCACCAATTGCTGGTATCAAGCTTCATAGATATTCCCCTCCTTTACAAGGTAGGCGAGGTAATCATTTATGGTGTGCTGAAAATCTTCTTCCGTTAGAACCGAATAGTCAGTCTCCATGTAGGCCTCTGCAAGCCACTCGTCACAACCCTTAACCGCCTGCATGGCAGAATAACCTGCCTCAACCGTCCGATTCCTGAATAAGTCGAGCCATTTCGCCTCTATAGCCTTCCAAAGACTATGACCCTCTGAATCGAATTGCTCCACTCTCCCCAGATTCTTTTTCTTGATGAATCCATCATCTTTGTAGTAACCGAAAAAAGTCTTTTTGCGAGGCGTTACACCGTCTGCATCATAATGAGAACGATTCAGAGTAAACAGCATACAGCACGCTTGAACAGCCGCACCGGGATAGAAAATCTCTGCGGGTAGAGAAAAAACCGCTTCAAGGGTGTTATCGCGGAGCAAGTCCTCTTTTATCCCGGACAGGCGCGAACCCGTGCCAATCGCAGCAGCCATAGGCAAGAGAACGGCGAGCCGGACGCCATCCCAGTCTTCTTTATTAGCAATATCAGATAGATACTTTACAAAGACCGTTCCCTTGGTAGGGTCAGACTTGCCGCTCTTTTCTGAGTCAGACCAATCCCTTTTGTACGATTCAGGTATGGTTCTCGGCTTCGCATTGTAGGGAGGGTTCATCAGAATGACCGAGGGTTTAGCGTTGACAATGAATCTCCTTTTGTCAAAGCACGAACCCAGCTCGACATTACTGTTGCCGTCTCCATGAATGAGCATATTTGTAGTGGAAAGGCCGTAAGCCTTTTCCTCGCTCTCAATACCGAAGATATGATGCTGCTTGATTTCATCGGCAAGCTCTTTGAACTCTGCATCCGTACGCCCTCTACGGGCATCCGCGAGCTCCTTCACCATAGCCTGCACTAGGAACGAGCCCGAGCCACAGCATTCATCAAGCACGACATCCTTGAACGACACCTCGGTGAGCTGCGTCATAAAGTCGGTGATATGGTCAGGTGTAAACGCCTGGTTCTTATCGGCTTTGCCGACGTATTTATTGAAGGTAATGAAAAACAGGTTCAGGATATCCTGTCCCTCGGAAGAATCTGCGTCGATGAACCGGTAGATGTTCATGAGGATATAGGAAAGAACCTCGACCCAATCATCCTTAGTGAGCGCACGCACTTTCTGGTCACCTAGAACGTCTCGATTGAGAAGCTTCACCTTCGTATCTTTGTTTTTCGACCCGTCTAGAAGGCTTTCGAGGACTTCGCCGATTCCATCGCGGATTTGCTTTGCAGAAAACTGCTCCCATCGGGCCTTAAGCTTTGCGTTCATCAATTCGTTCACGCGACCGCCGCGGCACTGAGTAGCGACCTCATCCTTCACGTACAGAAGGCATGTTCCAACGAACTGGCTGCGATTGCGCTCATCGATATCTTTTCTATGCAAAAGCTCGTTAAGCGCATAGGTATTGCGCATGACGGCCTCACGGTCGTTTTGGCGGTCAACGGAGAAAAGACGCTTGTAGTGGCCCATCGAATCAAGCACCGTCTCTTCCGGCAGAAGATGCTCCTCATTGACCTCCGACTTCCAAACCCTGATGCGGTCGTTGGAAGTGTTGGCGAGAATAGCTATTACTTTTGCGCCTTTATGGAGGGCATACTCCTCCTCCACGTATGCAGCCAGCTGCCTAGCATCATCGTCGGTAAAGTTTTGCTTCGTCTCCACGAGGACGGCATACGAACCAGTCTCGTCCACATCCGTAAAACGACGGTCTAGCTTAAAGTGTTGCGGGCGCTTGCCTCCAAGCGCATCGGATAGCTTTCCCAGATTGCCCGCATCCTTAGCATAGCTCCATTCATCCTCTTCGATATTTGCTCGTAGATACTGCGGTCCAATCACTTCAACGATTCTATGGCGATTCACTGTTCTTAGTCCTCCTGCTCGGCAGCGTCCAGCACCTCGCGCAGGAGCGCCTCGGTTTTTAGAGTGGGAAGGGGCTCAACGTACAGGCAGACGAGTTCGTTTTCGACAGTTCCGTCAGAGGCCATGCTCCCACGAACCTCACAATCGAACCTGCAATCCATACCGCGCCGCAAATCCTGCCAAGGGTCGTAATTGGAGGATGCATAACACTTCAGATTGATGAAGGCCCTTCGCCTGTCCTCGCGCTTCACGGCAACGCGCACGTTGTAGTAAGTCCCACCATCGTCAGAGGTCTCGCTGGTAATTTTGCTGATGCTCCCCTGAAGGTGGAGACGATTGAAGAGCGACATGCGAGCTCTCCTTCTACTATCATCGGAAAAGATACAGTGTTTCATTTTAATTCATAGAGAACCGTTGCGCCCAATCTGAGGCCTGTGCTATCTTGTCTTCAACATATAAGCCAAGACGGCTCTCTATGAAGATTTCCCCCTCGGCGCACAAAGGCGTGAGAACGTCGGGGGTGCGACCAATCGGCTTGCAAAGGCGCAGGTGTCAATGGTCGATAGGAGGCACGAAGCGGACAGCCCGCATCGTGTCGGCTATCGGCCATTTTTTATGGCTCTAAGCCGCCGTCAGTATCCGAAAGGTACTGACGATGCAAGTCAATCTCACGCCCGACCCCCGACACCTCCTCACCATCGAGCAGGCAGCGAAACGCGCCTTCAGCTCGGCTTCGACCATCAAGCGCCGCATCAAGGCAGGAAAGCTCCCGGCGGTTCGAAACGGTCGCAAGCTCTATGTCAGCGAGGAAGACCTCGCCAAGCTCTTTGACGTCGTTCCCGTCTCCGAGGAGGAGCGCTTCGAGGAGCTTGCCAAGCAGCTGGCAGCTCAGGCACCCACCCTCTCGGCCGAGCGCAAGGCCCGCCTTGCGGCCCTGCTCTCCTAGGGGGCGGTGGACATGCCGTTCGACTTCCGCACCCCCGTCAACGCCTCACAAGGCCTCTTCAACGATTCCGCGAGCCTTCGGGCACTCATCAACGCCGGCTGGGACAACGACACCCTGACCAACACCAAGGGCAATCCCGAGTTCGGCGTCCTCCACCGTTCTTGGGTCTGGACGGCCCAAGGGGCGTCAACCTCCCCCATGGGGTTGACGGCGGGCCAGAGCATCGCCCCAGCTCAGGGCACGGGGTCGAAACCCGCTATTGGCACCCAAAGCGTTGTTTCGACCCCGACCCCCGCCCTCGACGTGACCGCCCTCCCCACCCTCGCCCGCATCCGCAGGAAGGAGACCCGCCTTGTGGTCGCAGTGGACACCGAGTTCTACTACCCCGGCGGCTCCCGGTCCCGCGAGCGCGAGGTCCTGACATGGCAGCTCACCTTCGCCGAGCCCGCCGACCCCGCCTCCGTCCACAGCCTCGTGTTCTACTCCGCCACCGGCGCTCGCCTCGGCCTCGGCAGGGCGCTTTCCTACTGCATCTCCCGCTTCGGCCTCGCCCAGCAGATGCAGGACGAGCGCGCGACGTGCTGCGAACCCAACGGCTACCGCTTCTCCGACTCCCGCCGCTGGGTCGTCCCCACCTACGACACGAAGGGCGCTCACTGGAACGACTACGCCCTTGGCGGCTCGAACCCCGATTGGGTCTCCTGCACCAGCATCGATGACGCCCTCGGTGCATGTGCTGACCCCGACTTTCTCCGGGAATACAAAATGTTGAAGTCCTCCCGCAAGCAGCCCGGGCGCGTCCGGCTCAACCGCGAGGACCCCTCCCAGCTCGCGGGGTACGTCAACGACTTCTCCGAGTACCACCGCGAGAAGCGTGCCATCCCCGTTACCGTGCTCTGCCACGCAGGCAAGGCCGACCTCTCCGCCTTCTCCTTCGGTTACGGCGAGAAGGACGTGCTCCGTCAGGTGAGCGAGGTGCAGGGCGGTCTCGTGAGCATGCGCGACTTCACCATGAACCCCTCAATCGCCTCTTCCATCGCCACCAATGGCGAGTGGTGGCGCTTCTTCCCGCTCAATGTCTCCGTGAGGGACACCATGTGCTTCGCTCCGGCTGGCCACAAGTCCCTCGGCGAACTTGGCGAGGCCGTGGGCTTCTCCAAGCTCTCGCTCAAGCATGGCTACACCAAGGACGCCATGCAGGACTACCTTGCCAACGAGCCGGTTGCATTCATGGACTATGCCTCCCGCGACTCCGAGGTCACTCTCCGCTTTGCGGGAACCCTCTTCGACTACAACCGCGCGATGCCCGTCACCGCCTCAGCTGCCGCCGTTTCCTCAATCGTGCAGACCATCTCCTCGGAATGGGGAATTAAGGGCTCCCGCGAGTTCGACGAGGAATGGCGTGGCCTCTGCCGCGTGCCCGACGGCAAACACGTTTCTCCCAGTGGCAAGCTCGTTCAGGACTACCGCGAGGACGTTCCCGTCAGCGCCGAGGCCGAGATGATTCAGCGCTTCGCCCGGAACTCCTACAAGGGCGGTGCCAACGGGTGCTCTTTCGTGGGCTGGGTTGACGGCCTGACCTACGACCTCGACCTGTGCAGCGCCTACCCGACCGCCATGTCCTGCGTCTTCGACGTGGATTGGAAGGCCCCCAAGCTCATCACCCGCGAGTGGGTCCGCGAGGAGGCCCTGCTTCAGGACTTCCACACTCCGTTCGACCCCGTGTGGGCGTACGTGGACGAATTCGAGTTCCCCGAGACTGTGCCCTACCCCTGCATCGCGGTGAACGTCGATGGCTGCATCACTTTCCCCCGCACCCTCGGCGAACGCGACGGAATCTACGTCACGGGCGTGGAAATCTGGCTCGCCCTCAAGCTCGGTGCCCGCGTGCACATACAGCACGGGTATCAAGCCCGCTACCGACTCGACGAGAACGGAAACCCCACCCGCTCTCTCTTCCTCGGAGTCCGCGAGTTCGTGAACGACCGTACCGAAATCAAGCGCGCCATGAAGGCTGGGCAGCCCGGCCTTGAGGTCTTCGAGCAGCTTGAGAAGACGATGGTCAACTCCTCCTACGGGAAGACCGCACAGAACGTAGTCGAGAAGACCACTTGGGACGCCAAGGCCCAAGAGATGGTTGACCTCGGCATGTCCCGCATCACCTCGCCCACCCACTCCTCGATGACCACCGCAATCGTCCGTTGCGTCCTGATGGCCGCGATGAACGAGCTTGCCTACGCCGGATACCCCTCCTACAGCTTCACCACCGACGGCTTCATCACCGACGCCACGGAGGACCTCGTCAACGGCCTCGACCTGTGCGGCATGGCCCCCTACCTCCGCCAGGTGAGGTCGAACCTCTCCGGGTCCCCCAAGGTCTGGGAGGAGAAGCACCGTCAGGACGGCTTCTACAACGTCACCACGCGCGGGAACATCTCCCCCGACCCCAAGGGCGTCTGCGCCCACAACAGCTACGTTTCCCCCTACCCCTCGAAGAGCGTCGAGGACAGGCTCTACTGTCTGGACGTCTGGCTCCGCAGGACTCTGAAGGTGGACTGCACCGTGGGGGTGTGGGCTCGCTTCAAGGACATGGCCGACTCGACGCTCCGCGATGACTTCTACGTGGAGGACAGGCCTCGAAGCCTCTCGATGGACTTCGACCTGAAGCGCAAGCCCCTGAAGGACTCCCTCAGGACCGCCCACCCCACCATCGGCGGCACCACCTACGAGGTGTGCAACGTAGAGACCGCCCCGTACGAGTCCCCTGAGGAGTACGAACTCTACAAGCGCAAGGGGCGCGACAGCAAGTGCCTGAGGACCGAGAACGATTGGAGGGCCTTCTTCGTCAAGGTCTCCTCCTCCGCATCCGGGATTCGCCGCCATGTCGCAGACTATGACTGGTCGCGCATCTTCACCTGCGTCATGGGCCACCGGCTCGGGGTATGGAACATCCCGACCCTCGATGACCCGGCCCTCACGGTCGACGACAAGTGCCGCTGGATTGACCAGTTCAATGAGTCCGGAAAGCCCTTCAAGGCTTCCCACTGGAAGAACGCCCGGAGGCAGGAGCGCCAGACCCAGATGCTCGAACGTTCCGAGGTGGATGATTTGCTCACCTCCATGGGGGCAATTCTTCCGTAGGCCCTCACTTCCACTCGATTTTGACGTCCTCCGCCATGCTCTCCGCCGTGACCCTCGTTCCCGCCTTGTGCGGGTAGAGGGTCACAGTGCACAGCTCGTCAATCACCCTGGAAATCTGTGCAGGGTCCGTCAGAGCGTCGAATGCCTTGGCCGGGTCGGGCGAGCTAATGATGCCCGAAGAAGCGTTGCGGGGCATAAGCTCCTCGCGCTCGTCTTCGAGCTTCATGATTTTCGACGTGAGCTTGCCGATTTTGCGCTTCCTCGTGGATGCGTCTATAAGGTCCTCGTCGTAATCGTGCTCGGTCTGCTTGACTCGGGCCTGAAGGGACGCAATCTCGTCTTGAATCTCCTTAAGCCTAGGAGTGGAGTCTGCCTTCGCGCACAACAGGTCCCTGAGGTCCTCCCTCGCCAAGCGCTCGCGGACCACGGCGCACACGAACTCGTCTATCTTCCCGCCCATGCGGTTGACGTGCCCGTCGCATCTATAGGTGTGGGTGTGGGTGTAGCCCGCTCTCTTGTCTGTCGCCCCGCTCTTCACCTTGCCGCCGCAAATCCCGCAGCGGTAGACGCCCGCGCCTATATGCTTCTTCTGATTGCCCTTCTTCTCTATGTGAGTGCCGTCGGCGCGGCTCAGGTTGGAATCCCTGCGCTCCTGACACTCCCACCAGACATCCTCCGCCACTATCGGCTCCCAAGTGGTCCCCCTGACGATTTCGCCGTTCTCGTCCCGGACGATATAATCCCTCCACGTCGAGTTGTAGCTCCTGCATTTCCCCCGAGAGTCAACCGGCGCGTAATAGGCGTACCCGGCGTACTTCGGGTTCCTAAGGATGCTTTGCGTGGTTGAGAGTGACCATTTCTTGTTGGGTGGGGTCTTGCCACGCTCACGAGCCACGATGACCGACGGTGCCTCGGAGGTCGGCATGTCGGGAAGAGTGCCGTCATCATCGCCCGCAATGGCGCGAGTGATAGCCCCCATGCTGCTTCCCTTTCTATAGGCGTCGTAGATGGCCCTCACCACCTCGGCCTCGGGTTCGATAATCCTGTTCTGCCTGTCGTAGCCGAAGCATCGCGAGCCTCGCCTCATGATGCCTTCTTGGGCACGTTGCAGATTCGCCCGCCTTGTACGCTCACCCTTCCTCGACGCCTCGAACTGAGCAAACGAGGCCATAATTTGCGCTAGCATGACCGCGTCAGCCGTGCTGAGGTCCAGCTCGCTACCGCCAAGGTCGGTGGTGCATATGCGCAGCTTCTGAGATGCAAGCTCCTTGAGCATTTCCTCCAAGCCGGAAACTGAGCGAGTAAGACGGTCGAGCTTCCAAGCCACGATGACGTCGAATTTTCCGCGTTTGAAATCCGAAAGCATTTTTTCGTACTTCGGGCGCTCCTTGCCGTGCTTTGTTGCGGTAGCGTGAGCAGAAATCGAGTTGTCCTCGTAGACCTCATAGACCTCATAGCCGTTCAGGCGGCACATCATCTGGCAATCCTCGTACTGCCTCTCAACGCCTTCGCGCTTGCCGGTCGAATCGCGGCTAATGCGGCAGTAAATCGCCGCTTTCTTCTTTCTCTCCACGGAAGCCCCTTGAATGCTGTTGGATAATCTGCTTTACACGAATTGTATCAGCATATAGGGATTATCAGCATGTAGTGAGCGACCCATCGTGCCCGGTGTTCATGGCCTGCAGCATGTCGCAACATTCCGCACCGCGTACCTCACCCACCACAATACGGTCGGGACGCATACGCAGGGCGTTGGTCACCAGGTCGCGGATTGTCACCGCGCCCTCGCCCTCAATTGAAGCCTCGCGCGCCTCCAGGCGAACCACATGCGGGTGATGCGCGAACTTGAGCTCGGCGGAATCCTCGATCGTCACGATGCGCTCGCCGGTAGATATCTCGCACGATAGCGCGTTGAGCAGCGTAGTCTTGCCCGACCCCGTACCGCCCGCAACCGCCAAATCTTGGCGCAGCGACACCGCACACGAAAGCAGTTGCGCATACCAAAGCGGCAGCGACCCCAGGCCCACAAGCTCATCCAACGAACAGATGCGATCCGAGAACTTGCGGATAGTGAGGATCGGCCCATCGATCGCCACGGGCGGAATCACCGCGTTGACGCGATAACCTGTCTTGAGGCGGGCGTTGACGATGGGACTGCGCTCGTCGATACGCCTGCCCAGCGGTGAGATGATGCGGTCGATGAGCACGCGGATCTGCTCGTCATCCTCAAACGCATGCTCGATGGGGTATAAGACCCCGTCGCGCTCAAAGAAAGCCGAGCGGCAACCGTTGATCATAATCTCGGTGACGGTGTCGTCCTCGATGAGCGGCTGCAGCGGGCCCAAGCCCACCACGTCATCCAAGATCTCGTTGATGATGGTCTCACGCTCGGGCGTCGCCAGGTCGGTCGGTTCTTCCACGTTGAGTGCCGCCTCCACCGCAGGACGCAATTCCGAGCGGGCAAGAACCGGATCGACGTAGGCACTGATGCGTGCCACCTCGTCGTAGCCCACGCGGTCCATCACGGCCCGCTTGGTGCGGCGCTTGACCGCACGGCGCCGTCCCACATCGATAGGTGCCGTCGCCGCTGCCGCACCGGCTGCTTTGATTCTCGTTTGCAGGCTCATCGCTGATCACCCTCACGCGACCAGGGAAGGCGAATGCGCGGGCGTTCGGCACGCGTCGCGCGGTCGATGACCGTGTCGCTCCAAGGCCCAACGGCGCAGCCCAGCTCCACGAGCATCTCGCGCGTGGCTTCGCGCACACTGGTCGCGAAGGCGCTGGCCTGGCCCACGGCCTCGTCGGCACGACCAAACGCCATGAGTGCAGCCAAATCCTGCCCGCCATCGGCAATTCGAATTTTGGAACTGAGCGAGCACGCGATCTCAAAACGAATGGCGACATCCTCGTCGGCCCCACGCGCGCCAAATCGGTTGAATACGGCGCTCATGCGCGTGCGCGGCACGCCCACACGGCTCGCCAGCTCAATGACGCGCGCTGCAGACGTCGCGGAAGAAACTGCCGCATCACCCACGACGAGGCAACGGTCGCACGCCGCCACCGCAGCCGCCACCGCATCGCCCCAAAAGACCGAGGTATCGATAAGGACCACGTCGGACTCACGACGCAAGATGTCGAGCAGCAGCTCTACCGGACGTGCCATGAGCTCGGCGCGCTCGGGCGCTGCGACAGGCCCCCAAAGCGTAACGCCTGGGGCAACGCGCATCGATGCAGCGACCACGTCTGGCTCCGCAAGGGCGCCCGCGACCGACGGCTCGATAAGTGTCGCCATGTCATGCGGGGCATCGGCGCCCAGCAGGTCGTAGAGATTTCCAAACATTAGGTCCAAATCGAGTACGGCAGCTCGCAGACCCAGCAACGAAGCGGCATGCGCCATCGTGGCGACAATCGTCGATTTGCCACAGCCGCCCGATCCCGAGACGGCGCAGATGACCGGAGCTCGATGCGACGTCGACGCAGTGTCTGCCAGCGGCGCAGGGGCTGACGACGTGGGCGGCAACGTCCCCGTCTCGCCAGCCGCACCCAAGTGCTGCGTCCACGCCGGCACGGCAGGCTGCTCAAACTGTAGGGGCGGAACTGGGGATTCCGCTGTCACGTCGACGTGCGGACCATCACCCGCGACAAGGCCCTCGACCTCATCGAGTCCATCGGCCAGGCTCACGCCGTGCACGTATCCCATATCTACGGCCAGGAGGTCTTCGCCATACGGCGCCGACGCTCCGGCGTCATCACATGCAAGGGGGCCCGGGGGGCGCCGAACATGCTCGGCTTCCGCTTTCCCATAGTCATCAACACGCGGGCCTCTTGTAGCGCGAGGCGCCCCGGGTTCCCTATCAACAAAAACATCGGGCTCAGGCGACACGCCCCAATCGGAATCAACCGCTCCCTCGCCCACATGTCCGCTGCCGCATATGCTGTGCGCAGCGATGACCTCGGTCGCCCCCGCGCGAAACAGCCCCTCGATATCCGACGGATCGAGCGCCTCTATCAACACGACGACGCGGCTCACGCGTCCTTCGGCAGTCAGGCGCGCAACGGTCTCTCGCACATCTTTAGTATCAAACAGGGATGCCGCGATAATGGCAGCGCCACGGCGCGAAGGAAACGCCCGAGCCATAGACACCAACCCGTCTAGGTCGCCCACGCGAAGCACCTGCGCGCCCGCATCGCGGCCCTCGACTTCCTGCTGCAGCAGTCCGTAATCGCCACACGCGCAGCACGCAAGCCAGATCGCTTTCATCACTCGTCGCCTCCGCTCTTTTTGCCGCGTGCCGTGGCGGGAATCGTCAAGCTGACCGTTCCCTTGCCCGAGGCTCCCAGCAATTCCTTGACGTCTTTGGGGTCGGCCGCCAGCGTCACCCACTCGACCTTGCCTTCGCGCGTGGCACCGGCCTCGTCGCTGGTATCGATCACATACGCGCCGCACAGCCGGTCGGTCACGCCGTCTTTTTGCACGTACACATCCACGTAGCTGCCCACGCCTGCGGCTCCGCCCACCGAATGCTCGGCATCGACCGCCACCGAAACGGCAACCTTGCCCTTGGGCACCTCGAGCGTATGGCTCTCGGCTTTGGTGTAGACATCGCAGACCACGGCATTTTTGGGAATACGCGAGGTCGTCACGTCGCCACGCACCTGGCGCAGCTCGGTCGCCGCATCACGCGGAAGCAGGCTCGCGAGCCACTCTTGGGTTACGACATTGGTCTCGTCGAGGGTCTCACCCACATCGATATCACGTGCGGCAACGCAAACTTCGACGCGATCGCCGCCGTATTTGGCCAAGGTTTTGGCCTGGGCCTGCTCAGCCCGCGAACGAACCGATGACCCGTAAACCATGCAGAGTGCCGCGGCGAGCACGCCCGCTGCCAGACTGATGGCGATGCGCTTGCTCTTGTTCACGGCAGCTCCTCTCAAGACAGCACTGGGCGGATGGGATGCCCGTACCACTATTGTCCGAGCGGCCAAGCAACAAAACAGCGCGATCACCATCTTGGTTTTAAGTGTCAAACCAATTACCAGCCAAGAGCTGACCAACCCGTCAAGCCCGCGGCAAGGTTTTGGTCAGCGCGTCGGCAAAACGCTCATTTAAGGGCGCATCGCCAGTAAAAAAGCCGCCTCCCGCACAGTTGGAAGACGGCTGTCATAGATAAATTCAATTACAGATGGATATCGGGATCGAGCATTTGGGCACTCACACGCATGGATGACGCCAAGTTTTGGAACGTTTCCAGGCGCAGGCCATCGATCTGCCCGGCATCGGCGGCCTCGCGAACGGCGCAGCCCGGTTCGTGGGTATGCGTGCAGTCGCCAAACCGACACGCACGCGACGCCTCGACGATCTCGGGGAAGGCACGCGCTAGGCCCCGCTCGTGACCAACGAGTGGCAAACTGCGCAGGCCCGGAGCGTCGGCAATGACGCCGGCGTCGCCCGGCAGCGCCACCATCACGCGCGCGACCGTGGTATGGCGGCCTTGGTCGTCGCGCTCGCGCACGCCACCGGTAGCCAGCGCATCGTGGCCCAGCAGCGCATTGAGCAGCGTCGACTTTCCGGCCCCCGACTCACCCAGGATCATGGCGCACGTTCCCGCCGGCACACAGGCGCGCACCTCGTCCAAACCACGGCCTTCGGCAGAGGACGTCACGATCACGCGCACGTCCGGACCCACCAGACGGCGCACGCGATCCAGATCGCGCTCGAGTTCCGCGGCCTCACAGCGGTCGGCCTTGGTAAGCACCACCACCGGCTCGGCATCGCAGTCGAGCGCCAACACCAGCGAGCGCGCCACGCGGTCGAGCAGCACTTCGCCGGCGCCAAGTGCCTGCACGATCAGCACGCTATCCACGTTGGAACAAAGCACCTGACGCTCGCCGCGGGCGCGGCCACGCCAACGCTCAAAACTCGTGCGTCGCGGCAGGACGCATTCGATTACGCCCATGTCGTGCCCGGGTGCACGACGCACCGCCACACGGTCGCCCACAGCCGGCAGCAGTACCTCGTCCTCGCCGCGCGACTTGGCAAACCCCACGGCATGCTCGGCACGAAAGGTATCGTCGGCCGTCGCCACCAGCGGAAACCCGCGATCTAAGCGCACCACGGCGCCCAGTTGCATCTGCTCGGGCTCCTCGGCTTGGGCGCAAAAATCGTCAAATGCTGCCTGCTGAGCCGCGGCGACCGGCAGATCGCCAAACGCCGGAACATCCTGCAGCGCATCGAGTCCCGGCACGCTCGCCAGCAGCTCCTCAGCAGACGCGGGGGCTTCGGTCGCAAGCTTCCGACGACGATCACGCTTGGCCCGCGCCCCCGTCGTCTTTTTCTTCGCCTTAGCCCTAGCCTTGCCCACAAGCGCCTCCCAGCACCACAAATCACAACTGAGCAGGTATTTTAATCAAAAAGAGCTGGCCGGGCAAAGCCCGACCAGCTCACACACTTTCCCTCAGCCCTTTATCATCCGCGCGGGAGAAAAGCCAGCAAGGATACCGCAGGGCCCGCCCCGGAAGCCCTTTCTCCCGAACGATCCCGCAGCGCGAAGCGCGAGGACCAGTGAGGGAGAAAGGGCGTGGGGCGGACCCGGACAGGTACGTTACTCCTTCTCGACTGCGCGCATGATCGCCTTGTAGATCTCCATCAGCGGAATGATCAGGAAGGCAAGGCCCAGCGCGGCGATAACGCCCTTGAGCTCAAGCGTCACGGGGCCAAAGAACATCTCGGCAAGCGTCGGCTGCACGGTTACGATCACCGTCAGCACCAGCGCCAGCGCGGCAGAGGCCCACAGCCACTTGTTCTGCTTCTTCATCTTAAACAGCGACGTGCGGCGGCTACGCATGTTAAAGCAGTGGAAGATCTCGACCATGTTGAGCGTGATGAAGGCCATCATCACGCCTTCCTCGTCGGCGACGCCGGCGATCATATCGGAGATGTGGATGTAGCCCATGTCAAAGTACACGCCCACAAAGAAGCTCGCCAGCACCAGCGCGGCAATGATCAAGCCCTGGACCACGCAGTCCAGGCCCATATTGCCGGCAAAGACACCGTCCTTGGCGTTGCGCGGCTTGCGCTTCATGATGTCGCCCTCGGCATCCTCCATGCCCAGCGCGAGCGCGGGGAAGCAGTCGGTGACCAAGTTCACCCACAGCAGCTGCACCGGCTGGAAGATGGTAAAGCCGATGAGCGTGGCGATAAACACCGAGAACACCTCGGCAAGGTTGGCCGAAAGCAGGAACTGGATGACCTTGCGGATGTTGTCGTAGATGCGGCGACCCTCTTCGCAGGCACCGATGATGGTGGCGAAGTTGTCGTCGGCAAGCACCATGTCGGCAACGTTCTTGGTAACGTCGGTACCGGTGATGCCCATGCCAACGCCGATGTCGGCACGCTTGATGGACGGGGCGTCGTTGACGCCGTCGCCCGTCATGGCCACGATCTGGTCGCGCGACTTCCAAGCCTCGACGATACGGGTCTTGTGCTCGGGCTGGACGCGGGCGTACACGCCGTAGTCCTCGATGTGCGCGTCGAGTTCCTCGTCGCTCATGCGATCGAGGTCGGCACCGGTGATGGCATGGCTGCGATCGGTGACGATGCCCAGCTGCTTGGCGATGGCCACGGCGGTGTCGATGTGGTCGCCCGTGATCATGACGGTGCGGATACCGGCATCGTGGGCCTCGCGGATGGCGTCGGCGACCTCGGGGCGGACCGGATCAATCATGCCGGACAGGCCGCAGAAGACCAGGTCGTGCTCGAGCGCGGCGGGGCTGCAGTCGCTCGGGACCTCGGTGTAGGTGCGGCTTGCCAGCGCCAGCACGCGCAGGGCCTCGTCGGCCATGGCCTTGTTGGCGGCCACGAGCTCGGCACGACGCTCCTCGGTCAGGGGGACGACCTTATCGCCCTCGTAGATGTGGGTGCACAGGCCGATCACCACGTCGGGCGCGCCCTTGGTGTATTGCTCGTACTCGCCGTCCAGGGTCTCAACGACCACGGACATCATCTTGCGGCCCGAGTCAAACGGGGCCTCGCCCACGCGCGGGTGCTCGGCAGTCAGACCAGTGAGGCCCGCCTTTCCGGCATCGTTGACGAGCGCGCACTCGGTCGGCTCGCCCACGGCCTCGCCCAGTTCCTCGTCCCACTGGGCATCGGAGCACAGCGCCATACCTGCCAGGAACTTCTCCTTAGGCGCAGCGAGCTCGTGCTTGACGACGGTCATCTTGTTTTGGGTAAGGGTACCGGTCTTGTCGGAGCAGATGGTCTGCGTGCAGCCGAGAGTCTCGACGGCAGAGAGCTTGCGGATAATTGCCTGGCGCTTGGCCATCTTGGTCACGCCAAGCGACAGCACGATGGTCACGACGGCGACCAGGCCCTCGGGGATGGCGGCGACGGCGAGCGAGACGGCGACCATAAAGGTGTCGAGCAGGGCAGTCGGGTCGGTAAGGACGTTGCCCACGCCGTGGCGGACGATGTCGACGCCAAAGATCACGACGCAGATGACGATCACCATAATGGTGAGGATACGGCTGAGCTCGGCGAGCTTCACCTGCAGCGGCGTGAGCTCTTCCTTGGCCTCGGCCAGGGCACCGGCGATCTTGCCCATCTCGGTATCCATGCCGGTGCCGACCACGACGGCGCGGCCACGGCCGTACACAACGGTGGAGCCCATGTAGCACATGTTCTTGCGGTCGCCGAGCGGCACGTCATCGGTGCCCGCGGCAAGCTCGATCACGTTGGCGTGCTTCTCGACCGGCACGGACTCGCCGGTGAGCGCGGCCTCTTCGATCTTCATCGTGGCGCTCTCGATCACGCGGCAGTCGGCCGGGACGGAGTCACCCGCCTCGAGCATGATCACGTCGCCGGGTACGAGCTCGGCGCTCGGCAGGTGCACGAGTTTGCCGTCGCGTAGAACCTTGGACTGCGCCGCGCTCATCTCCTGAAGGGCCTCGAGGGCCTCCTCGCTCTTGGCTTCCTGGACCACGCCCAGCACCGAGTTGACGATAACGACGAACATGATGATGGCGACATCGGCAAAGTCCGCCTCGCCCTTAACCATGCCCGTGAGCGCGCTGATAACGGCGGCAACGATCAACATGATGACCATGGGGTCGGCCATCTGCTCAAAGAAACGCTTCCACAGCGGCGTCTTCTCGGCTTCCTCAAGCTTGTTAGGGCCTGTCTTGGCGAGGCGCGACGACGCCTCGTCGTTGCTCAGGCCGAGGTTCTCATCGACACCTTGGTCGCTGAGCACCTCCGCCGCGGCGGACAGGTATTCCTTTTGCATATAGAGTCCCCTCCTGGGATTCGGGCCACTCAGCAGATTGATGCCCGATCATAATTCCCAGGAGAAGGGCAAGGGCTCATCAAGGCTGCCGTGCTGAGCGGCAGTTGATAGTGGAGCTATGGTACCCCAAAGCGACGCGTCTAGCCAAAACAATCCATTTGGAAATATGGTCCATATGCAACGATGCGGACCGTGTGATGCTCAATACTGGTAAAACGTTTTTTCTTTGGCGCGTCGCCAAACTAAAATATCGCCCAGATAGCAGCGGTTAGAGCGGTTGGTAAAGTTTTTTCATATACCGTTTTTCCCGTAAAAAATGAACTTCTAATTCGACATACGGTCGATTTTTTGGGGTATTCGGTCGGCATTTCGTTATAATCAACTCAGTTTTATTTCTTATGGTTTATCTATCAGCGCAAGACGATGTCAGATGGAGGTCTGAATGTACAAGCGCACTAAGATTGTATGCACCATGGGTCCCGCCTGCGATAGCGACGAGACCATCCGCGAGATGATCAAGGCGGGCATGAACGTCGCCCGTTTTAACTTCTCGCACGGCTCCTACGACGAGCACCACGGTCGCATCGAACGCGTCCGTCGTATTTCCAAGGAGCTCGGTATGCCCGTCGGCATCCTGCTCGACACCAAGGGCCCCGAGGTCCGCACCGGCCTTCTGGTCGACGGCAAGAAGGTTGCCGTCAAGACCGGCGACAAGATCGTCGTCACCGCTCAGCCCACGTCCGAGGATTTCCACGGCACCGCTGAGCACATCTCCCTTGACTACCTGGCTCTGCCCTCCGAGGTCGAGAAGGGCTCCCTCATCCTGATCGATGACGGCCTGGTTGCTCTCGAGGTCGAGTCCGTCGACGGCCAGGACATGACCTGCGTCGTCAAGAACGACGGCCTGATCGGCGAGCGCAAGGGCGTCAACATGCCCAACGTCAACATCTCGCTGCCCGCCATCACCGAGCGCGATCGTCAGGACATCCTCTTTGGCCTGACCGAGAACATCGACTACATCGCCGCTTCCTTCATCCGCGATGGCGAGTCTGTCCGCGGCATCCGCGAGCTTTGCCGCGAGAACGGCGGCGAGCACGTGACGATCTTCCCGAAGATCGAGTGCGCCCTGGGCGTCGAGAACTTCGACGAGATCCTCGAGGCTTCCGACGGCATCATGGTCGCCCGTGGCGACCTGGGCATCGAGATCAAGCCCGAGCTCGTTCCGCACATCCAGAAGGAGATCATCGCCAAGTGCAACGCGGCCTACAAGCCCGTTATCACCGCTACGCAGATGCTCGACTCCATGCAGCAGAACCCGCGCCCGACGCGCGCCGAGGTTGCCGACGTTGCTAACGCCATTTACGACGGTACCGACGCCGTCATGCTGTCCGGCGAGTCCGCTGCCGGTAAGTACCCGGTCGAGGCCGTCAAGATGCAGGCCAGCATCGCTCTCGAGACCGAGAAGTACCTCCCGGCTCACGCTCCGCTCGAGGTTCCGACCGATGCTCACGGCACCCGCGTCGTCAACAACGTTGTGGGTATGTCCGCTGTGAACATGGCCACCACCGTTGGCGCCAAGTGCATCACCGTGCCGACGACCACCGGCCGTACCGCTCGCCTGATCTCGCACTTCCGTCCCAACATGCCGATCTGCGCGTTCTCCCGCCACGAGTGGGCCGTCCAGCAGATGATCATGTACTGGGGCGTTATCCCGCACAAGGCCGAGATTACCCAGGGCACCGTCAACGGCACGATCGTCAAGGCGATTGAGACCGCTAAGGAGCTCGGCTACGTCGAGGCCGGCGATTTGACCGTCGCTACCGCCGGCGATCCCCGCATGAGCGTCCAGCTTGAGGACAAGGTCTCCTCGACCAACGTCGCTTACGTCGCTCAGGTGCGCTAAATCGCACTTGCAAGCACATTTGCATTGCAAAGGGCACGGAAGGCGAAGCCTTCCGTGCCCTTTTTAAGACCTACTTTATATGCCGCTTCATCGATTTGTGTTCGGTCGCGAACCTTTCCGATGCCGAGCACACCACCGAAGATGCCCTGCGGCGGGGAGCTGTTGGTCGATTGGAATGAACTGTTCACCGTTAAGTCAGCCGGCTAGCAGCTAGCGATCAGAGGGACTGCGGGGACGTCAGAAGCGGCAACGCGGGCGGCAAAACCCGCCTCAGTTAGCTCGACGACCTCGGTAAACGTTGCGTCAAAGAACCCTTCGGTCAGCAGACGGTACGGCGGATGATCCGGATCGCCGGGGTTTTCGCGCACAATCTCGTGCATAACGCCAATGGTCTTGAGCACATACTCTTGTGGAATCGAATACTGACCAAACTGGGCCGCCGCGGTATAGAGGCGATCGGTCGCACGCGGGATAGAAACGATGCCGAGCGTCTTGCCAAACCAGTCAAAGTCTCCCTGCTTCTTAATGCGGAACTCCTCGCACGGCTTGCCGCCGCGCGCCTCGAGATATTGGTTCACTCGCGTGTTCCACACGGTATCGGCCACCAGATGCGACCAAACGCCCAGCGTCAAATCGAGCAGCGACTGCGCCACGTCATCGGGCGCGAGCGAAAACTCGGCGGCGCCGGGGCCGTCAACCGGCTCGGCGTCTTTGTAGCGCTGCGGATAGTGCACCCGATTGAGCCTTTCACGCTCTTCGACAATCGAGGTCGCTGCAGCCGGCGCACCCGCCGGCGCACCTTTAAGCAACGGCGCCACATAGGTGTCCCAAAACTCATGCTCGCGTGGCTTAGGAATGGGCTCGGGCTTGGCAAAGTGCGTGATGCGATACGGGATGGGGTCGGCAATACCGGGAACCATGTACCCCACAAAAATGTCCGGAACCACGCTGCCAAACAAAAAGGCATTGCGGTCGCGCACGTTATCGGCAAGCGCGCCGGCACGCGCCAGAAGTCGTTCCGTCTGAGCGATATGAATATTCCAACTTGGCATAGCTACCCCCGTAAAAATCCGGATAACTATACCATTCGCAGCAAGTCACGTGCGCGGCCGCAACCCCACTATGCGGCAACTATTCTGCTGCACCGTTTTCGGTTCCATATGACGGCACGGGAGCCTCGACCACGTGGTGATATCGATCGATATAAATCGCACGGGCCCCAAGACGTCGTACTAAATCCTGATGATGCGTGCTCATCAAGACCGTCTTACCGGCAGCAACATAAGCCAGTAGAAAGTTGACCACGATGTCGCAAGAGTCCTCGTCAAGTCCGTTGGTAGGCTCGTCGAGCACCAGAATATCGGGGTTCATCGACACGACGGCAGCCAGCGCCACACGCTTCTTTTGCCCACCCGAAAGCTGATAGGGCGAGGCATCGACCAGATCGGCAACCTGAAACAGCTCCATGGCATCACGGACGCGGCGCCCAAGCTCGTCCGCCGAAAGCCCCATTTGAGCCGGGCCAAACGCGACCTCCTCGCCGACCGTGGCGCAAAAGAGCTGTGCATCGGCGTTTTGGAACACGAAGCCCACGCGCTGATGGAACCGCTGGGCCGTCGCGGAATCCTTGAGATATGCCGCATCGACCACATGTCCATCAAACAGGTACGTACCCGCATCCGCAAGCTCAAGGCCGTTGATAAGCCGCATGATCGTCGTCTTGCCGCAGCCGTTGGGTCCAAGCAGCGCAACCAGCTCACCGCGATTAACCTGCAGCGACACGCTATCGACCACCGTATGGCCCGCATAGGAAAACACCACGTCGCGAAACTCGATGAGCGGCGTGGCCTTGGCACCGGCAGCACCGCTCGCACCCATCGCACCATTTGTATCGTTTGCCAAAACGTCGCCCTTCCCTATTCACATCGACGGCTTGACCGCCCGCGCTACAGCACCGCGCACAACACGGCGAGCAGCACCACAACGGCCGCATAGACCGCGTCGCGCCAGCCAAATCCGTTCCGTGCAGGCGCCGGATATGCGCCGGCAAAACCGCGGCAAAGCATAGCCTCGTCCATCGCGCGGCTGCATTCCATCGCCTTGATAAAGGTCATGCCCATGATACCCGCGATCGAATCGGTACGCGAAAATCCTGCAGGCGCGCGGCCCACACTGCGAAGCATGACCGATTCGCACAGGTCGTGCGCCGTGCGACCCAGCACCTCGATGTGTTTGAGCGCCATATCAAACGTAAAGATAACCTCGTCGGGCAGGTGCAGCATCTTAAGCGCCGCCGACATGCGACTCCAGGTAAGCGTCCACGAAACGCCCAACACCAATGACACATTAACAAAGGTCTTGAGCGCAATCTTGAGCATGGCGCCCGTGGCAGAAGCACCCAGCAGCAGGGCAGGCAGCGCCAAAACCACGGCAAACCCCGCGGCAGCCAACGCCGGCACAAGGGTCGCGCGCAGCCCGCGTACGGGGCGCACCGCAACGAGCACCAACGCGATCGCTGTCATCAGCATCAAGTACAGCGGGCTCTGCGTCAGGCATACGCACAGGACGCAGACGAACATCCCCACCAAACGCACTGGCGCCGAAACGGAAGAAAGAGCGCGGTCGATAATCGACCCGCCCTTATGTGCGCCGCCACCTAGGCGAACCCGCTCAAGCAGGCTCGCCAGGTGCAGGACATTCTTTTGCATCACACGATGCCGAGCCCCCGCGGGCTCATAACGCTGCTCGGCCGCAAGCCAGCTAGGCAGCTCGACCGTCGCCATGGGCTCCGCTTTCCTTGACCGTTAGCGAGACCAGACGGAATGCGATGGTGAGCACCGCCACGCCAATCACGCCCGAAAGAATATACATCGCGGCCTGGCCGGCAAAGCCAAGGCCCTGCTCCTCGGAATAGGCCTGCAGATAATCGCCTGTGGGCAGGGTATCGGCAAAGGTCGGGGTATCGAGACCGACCGAAGTCTGCAGACTGTCGTCACCAGCCTCCTGAACGGCGGTCGCGGCGCCCTCAGCGTCCCACTCGCCCCAGGCGTCACCGGTGGCCAGCAAGCCGAGCGGCGTGGCCACGACAAGCACGGCGACCAGGATGAGCGTGGGGACCAGCGAGGTCTTCTTGGCAGTAGCGCCCTCGGCAGCAAGCTGGCCATCGGCGGCCTCGGGCCCGACGATAACGCTCGGCGCCGTCTTCTTAATGAAACCGTAGATGGCGGCCGTCGCCACGCCCTCGACCACGCCGGCTACCAACATGTGCGGGATCATCATGGCCGGAATGGCAATAGAGAGCGGGAAGGGGCAGTACAGCGGCGCGCCCGAAGCGTTGGTAAAGAACATCGGCTGAATACCAAACTCGATCGCCGTGCACAGGGCCGCCAGGCACAGGCCGACCCAACCGCTTACGACGGCCGAAACCGAGGTGCCCCAGCTCTTGTCGTGCAAACGGCTGTTGAGCGCACGGAACACGATAGCGGCGGCAAACGGCAGCACGAAGGCCATGTTAAAGCAGTTGGCGCCAAAGGACAGGATGCCGCCGTCGCCAAACAGCAGCGCCTGCAGCGCCAGCGCGACCGAAACCGCGATGGCCGCGGCCTCCGGGCCCAGCAGCAGCGCGATGAGCGCGCCGCCGACGGCGTGACCCGTGGTACCGCCGGGCAGCGGCACGTTGAACATCATGAGCAAGAAAGAGAATGCGGCGCAGATGCCCAGGAACGCCATGTGCTCGCGGTCGAGCGTGGCGCGCACCTTTTTGATGCAGTGAACCCAAACGGGCACCATCGCCACTGCCATGACGACATCGGTCTGCGGGGACAGATAATTATCTGGAATGTGCATGTACGCCTCCCGGTTATCGGCGCACAGAATTACAACGCCGCTTAAATCACCTTGCCAGTGTTACGTATTGTCAGATTCGTAACACGCCACGGGCTATCATAGCAAAACGGCGCACTGCCGACAAAGCAGCACGCCGTTATGCAATGCGCGTGTCATATATGCAGGCTCAGCAGTGCCTTATACCGAGGATAGCAGTCACGTAAGGCTCGGCAGCAGCCACCGCTGAACCATACCCCAGTGCAGGACCTAGCCGCGGACCTCGCCGTTTACGCCCTTGCACACCTTGGTGACGATCTTCTGGTGCGCTTTTTCGACCTCTTCGCTGGTAAGCGTGTGGTCGTCGGAGCGATACGTAAGCGCAAAGGCCATGGACTTCTTGCCCACGCCCACGCGGACCGGATCGCGGTAGACGTCGAACAGACGCACACCCTCGAGCAGCTTGCCACCGGCGCTGGTAATGCGGCGCTCAAGGTCCTCGCAAGTCACGGAGTTGTCGACCACGATAGCAAGATCGTGCTCAACAGCCGGGTACTGCGAGAACTCGCGGTAGTTCTCCTGGTTGCGGGCGCCCTTGATCAGCTTGTCCAGGTCGAGCTCAAAGGCAACGACGACCTCGTCGATGCCCATGGCTTCGCGCGCCTCGGGGTGGATCTCGCCGACCCAGCCCAGCACGGTGCCGCCAGACAGAACCTCGGCGGCACGGCCCGGCTGCAAGAAGGCATAGCCCTCGCCCTCGACGGGACGGAAGCGAACCTTCTCGATGCGCAGCTGGGCGAGCAGCTCCTCGACAATGCCCTTGCCAAAGAAGAAACGCAGCTTGCGGTACTTCATGTTCCAAGACCGCTCGCTCCACTGGCCCGAGAGCACGCCCGCCACGGACTTAGTCTCCTTGGGCAGGCTGGCGTTCTCGCGGCCGTGGAACAGGCTGCCGACCTCGTACAGGTGCACGTTGGGCGTGCCATGGGCCTCGTTATAGGCCACAGACTGCAGCAGGCCCGGCAGCAGTGAGCGGCGCATCTCGGTCTGCTCGGCCACCAGCGGGTTCATAAGTACCACGGGGCAGCCGCGGCCCTCGGTGGACATGCCGATCTTCTCCAGGTCGCCCGGCGCGGCAAAGCCAAAGGTCGTGGTCTCGTTGAGGCCGCAGGCGCGCAGGATCTCGCCGACCTTGCGGGTAAGCTTCTGCTCGCGGGTCAGGCCGCCGATGTGGTTCTTGGCAGCCGGGATGGTCGCCGTCACGCGGCCCATGCCCCACAGGCGCAGGACCTCCTCGATCAGGTCGATCTCGCGCGGCAGGTCGGGGCGGAAGCTCGGCGGGGTAACCATAAAGTCCTCGCCGTCGCGCTCGACGGTGCAGCCCAGGCGGGTGAGCGAGCGCTCGATAAAATCGGGCTCGATGTCGGCGCCGCAGATGGCGTGCACGCGGGCCAAACGCAGCTTAATGCTGTCGATGGTCTTGGGCGCGGGGAACACATCCACGTAGCCGGGAGCGACCTCGCCGCCGGCGATCTCCTCGATGAGCGCGCAGGCAACATTGGCCACATCCACGCAGCCGGTTTCATCGACCTGGCGCTCAAAGCGGATGGAGGCGTCGGAGATCAACGACAGGTCGCGGCTGGTGTGCGAGGTGCGGCCGGCGTCGAAGCAGGCGCTCTCGAGCATCACGTCGACGGTGTCGTCCTCGATCTCGGAATCCATGCCGCCCATAACGCCGGCCAGCGCCACGGGACGCTCGCCGTCGGTGATAAGGCCCATGCCGGCATCGAGCGTGCGCTCCTCGCCGTCGAGCGTCGTGAACTTCTCGTCCTGCTGGGCGGCGCGAACCACCACGCGGCGATGACCATCGCGCTCGGCAAAGGTGTCCAGGTCAAAAGCGTGCAGCGGCTGACCGGTGAGCATCATCACGTAGTTGGTGATGTCGACGATGTTGTTGTGCGGACGCACGCCCAGGGCGTTAAGGCGCTTGACCATCCAGTCAGGCGAGGGGCCGACCTTCACGTTGCGCACGATGCGGGCGACATAGCGGTCGCACAGGCCCTCGTCGGCGATCTCGACCGAAAGCTCGTCGTCGGTCGCGCGGCCGGTCTCCGCCTTGATGGCGGGCAGCTCAACGTGGAAATCGCGGTCGAAGATGGCACCGGTTTCGCGGGCCATGCCGATCATGGACAGGCAGTCGGGGCGGTTGGGCGTGATCTCGCAGTCGAGCACGGTATCACTCGAGCCCACATACTCGGCAAACGGCATGCCGCAGGGCGTATCCTCGGGCAGGATCATGATGCCGGAGTGGTCGCCACCCAGGCCGAGCTCGCGCGCGGAGCAGTTCATGCCCATGGACACGACGCCGCGAAGCTTGCTCTTCTTGATCTTGACGTCACCGGGAAGCACGGCGCCGATCATTGCCGTGACGATGTGGTCGCCGGCCTCGAAGTTCTGCGCGCCGCAGACGATCTGCAGCGGGGCGGGGTTGCCGTCGGCGTCGAGGTTCTTGTCACCCACATCGACCGAGCACACATACATATGGTCGCTATCGGGGTGCGGGGTCTTGGTAAGCACCTTGGCGGTCACCACGTGGTCGAAGGACTCGCCCACGGTGTCGATCGCCTCGACCTCGGTGCCGGTACGGATATATTCGTCCGAAAGGGTCTTGGGATCCTCCGGAATATCGATCATGGTCTTGAGCCAGTCGTAAGAAACGCGCATCTAACTGGTCTCCTTTCATCTGTAACGTCTGCAATAAACAGACGGAAAACTCCAGCTACGGAGACGGGTTTCCGAGGTGCCGCAGATTGCCCCGAAAGAGGAGCGCCGCGTACTTGGGTACGCAAGCGACGGTTTGAGGGGCAAGGTGCGGTGGCTCGGGAAGCCGCCGGGACAGGTCAACTTAAAACTGATTCAGGAAACGCATATCGCCTGTCATGAGCGTTCTGAGGTCGGGCAGGTCGTAGCGCAGGGCAGCGAC
Organism: Collinsella sp. LCP19S3_A6; assembly: GCF_052122015.1. Lineage (NCBI taxonomy): Bacteria > Bacillati > Actinomycetota > Coriobacteriia > Coriobacteriales > Coriobacteriaceae > Collinsella > Collinsella sp. LCP19S3_A6. Next base: position 84,043 of record NZ_JBQKDD010000007.1, on the reverse strand, counting down.
GCGCTCGGCGCCAATGCCAAAGGCGAAGCCGGTGTACTTCTCGGGGTCGATGCCGCAGTTGATCAGGACGTTGGGGTCGACCATGCCGCAGCCCAAGATCTCGATCCAGCCGCTGTGCTTGCAGAAGTTGCAGCCCTTGCCGCCGCAGACGTGGCAGCTCACGTCCACCTCGCAGGAAGGCTCGGTGAAGGGGAAGAAATGCGGACGGTAACGCGTCTTGCGGTCCTCGCCAAACATGCACTTAACAAAGTAGTCGAGCGTGCCCTTAAGATCGCCAAAGGTGATGCCCTCGTCGACGACCAGGCCCTCGATCTGGTTGAACTGCGGCAGGTGACAGGCGTCGGCCGTGTCGGGACGGTAGACGGTGCCCGGGCAGATCATGTAGATGGGCGGCTTCTGCGACTCCATGGTGTGAATCTGCACGCCCGAGGTCTGGGTGCGCAGCAGCACGTCGGACTCGCCGTGGGCATGCGCCTCGGGGTGCGCGACGCTGCCGGGGTTGTTGTCGACCACATAGAAGGTGTCGCGGGCCGAGCGGCTCGGGTGATCCATGGGGGCGTTGAGCGCGGTGAAGTTGTAGTAGGAGGTGTCGACCATGGGACCGGACTCGACGGTGTAGCCGATACCGCTAAAGATATCCTCGGCCTCCTCGATGATCTGCTTGATCAGGTGCTGGTGGCCGATCTGCGGACGAATGCCCGGCAGCGTGATGTCGACGGCCTCGTGCTCCAGTGCGTGCTTGAGGGCGGCGGCCTTCATCTCGGTGGTGCGCTCGTCGAGCATGCCCTCGATCAGCTGGCGCATCTCGTTGGCGCGCTTGCCCATCACAGGGCGATCCTCGGGGGCGAGCTTGCCCATCATGCGCATCAGGCCGGTAATACGACCCTTGCGGCCGAGCAGCTCAACGCGCGCAGCCTCGAGCTTGGCGGCGTCGTCGGCGCCTGCGACGAGCTCCTTGGCCTCTTCCTCGAGTTTGACCAGATCATCAATCAGACTCATGTCTTCCCTTTCGTCTCTCGCGTTCCCCGCTCGCCAGGACGACTGCCGCCGTCTGGCGTTGCAAAAACGCGGCCCGGTTCGGTAACAAAAAACCGTCCTCGGGCATGTGCATTGCCCAAGGACGGTTGAATTCCGCGGTACCACCTTGTTTGACCCGGCGGATGTCTGGCCCGCCGTGCCCACTCTATGCCCCTTATCGCGAGGCTCACGGCTTCCCTACTGGGGCTTCGCCGCCGCTGGCCGCGCGCCCGTTGAGGTTGCTGCTCGGGAGTGAACGCTTGGCCCTTGCCACCGCAGGAAGGCTTGCAGCCCATGACCTTCCCTCTCTTGCCGGCGACGCGGCGGGCAAAACCCTCTCCGTCAACGCATTGGGCTATAGGATAACACATTCTGCGAGCATATCGCCGCGTTCCGTTTTGTTCGCACTGGGTACAAGGCAGGTAGCTGTGCAAACTGGCCGCACGCCCACCCGTGGCGTCCGGTCTGCGAGATCAAGGATATAGGTATGGGAAAGAAACTCGATAAGAAGGCCAAGGCCGCCGTGGCCAAGGCCTCTAAGAACGCCAAGGCGGGCAAGGGCATCAAGAAGCTCCGCAAGCTCGAAGGCAAACTATGGACCCGCGAGTACCTGCTCAAGATTGCCGAGTTCGATGGCGCGACGATTGCCCCCGCCAACGGCGCTGCGGCCCGCGCCGATGCTATGGGCACCCTTGCCGGCGAACATCACAAACTCCTGACCAGCAAAAAGTCCGTCGAGCTTGTAGGCTCGCTGGCACACGAGACCGTCGCCGGCGGCAAGATCGACGACCCGCAGCTGCTCGACGAGATCCGTGTGCTCGGCCGCGACCAGCGCGAGGCCAGCGTTATCCCTACTGAGGAGGCCGAGGCCTGGACCAGGCTCACCTGCGAGGCCGACGCCGTGTGGCACAAGGCCAAGACGGCCAACGACTGGGCGAGCTTTGAGCCCTACGTGGATAGAATCGTCGCCCAGCTCAAGCATCAGGCCCAGCTCATGGACCCCAAGCGCGACCCATACGATGTTTGGCTCGACCAGTACGAACGCGGCCTTTCCGCCAAGAGCTTCGATGCGTTTTGTGACGAGGTCAAGGCCACCGTCGTGCCGCTCGTTCACGCCATCGGCGAGCGCGGACAGCAGCCTACTACCGACTTTTTGCACGCGCATGTGCCCGAGGCCGCCCAGCGCGCCATGAGCTTCGACCTGATGAAGCTCGTCGGCCTTAACCTGGACGACACCACGCTCGCCTTTACCGAGCACCCGTTTAGCGAGGGCTTCTCGGTGGGCGATGCGCGCATCGCGACGCACATCTACGAGGACGACTGCATCTCCAACGTCTATAGCATCATCCACGAGGCGGGCCACGCCATGTACGAGCTGGGCGTGAACCCCGCTTACGCGCGCACGTGTCTGGAGGGCGGCACCTCCATGGGCATTCACGAGAGCCAGAGCCGCTTTTTCGAGAACACCGTAGGCCGCAGTCGCGCTTTTATGGGACCGCTGCTCGAAGTGCTGCGCCGTCACGCGCCCGAGGTCTACGGCAACGTGGACGAGGACACGCTCTACCACGCCGTGAACATCGCTCAGCCGTCGCTGATCCGTACCGAGGCCGACGAGCTCACCTACCCGCTGCATATTATGGTGCGCTACGAGATTGAGCGCATGCTGTTTGCCGGCGAGGCCACGGCCAAGGACATCCCCGCGCTTTGGAATCGCTTTATGGACGAGTACCTGGGCATTCCTGTTCCCGACGACACGCGCGGCTGCCTGCAGGATACGCACTGGAGCGGCGGCTCGTTTGGCTACTTCCCCACGTATGCGCTGGGCAGCGCCTACGATGCCATGTTTGTGCCGGCCATGTGCCGCGACGGTGTCGACCTTAACGGCGCCTGTGCGAGCGGCGACCTGACACCCGTCCGCGCTTGGCTGGGCGAGCACATTTGGCAGTGGGGCCGCGCCAAGGACGCGCCGGAGCTCATCAAGGGCGCGTGCGGTATGGCATTCGATGCCCGCTACTACTGCAGCTACCTGCAGGACAAGTTCACCACACTGTACCAGCTGTAAGGATTGACCAGCACGCCATCGCCAACGCCAACCATGTTGACGTCGATGTCTTGGCAACGTCAGCGAAAACGGCCCCAAGCGAGCAAGGTGACGTGAAATGAAAGGGCGCTGACCTTCTGGTCGCGCCCTTGAAATTGAACGCCAGATTGCCGCTTGGGGCCGTTTGTAGCGTCGAGCGGTTACGCGGTTTGGTAAAACCGCGTAACTACAGAGCTTCGAGTGCAGCGGCGATGCGCTTCATGGCGGCGTCGGCGGCGTCTTGGTCCGGAGCCTCGGCCAGCACGCGAATCACCGACTCGGTTCCGCTCTTGCGCACGAGCACGCGGCCCTCGCCCGCCAGCGCGTCCTCGGCCTCGGCAATGGCGGCCTGCACGCCCATGTTGCCCAGCGCAGCATCCTTGTCCGCCACGCGTACGGCAACCTGCGCCTGCGGCAGCAGCTTACACGGCACCGCGAGCTGCGAAAGCGTCTCGCGTTCGGCACGAATCACTTCCATCACACGCAGCGAGGTCATAATGCCGTCGCCCGTACGCTCGATATCGCCAAAGATTGTATGGCCCGTCTGCTCGCCACCCAGGCTGTAGCCGCCCTCGCGCATCTTGGCATACACGTGGCGGTCGCCCACGCCGCTGGTCACGGCACTCAGGCCGGCAAGCTCCAGCGACTTAATCAGGCCAAAGTTGCTGGCGATCGTCGGCACCACGGTACCGCCCGAGAGGCGCCCGTGCTTGTTAAGATACACGCCGCACACGTACAGAATCTGGTCGCCGTCGACCACGCGGCCGCGCTCGTCCACAGCCAGGCAGCGGTCGGCATCGCCGTCGTAGGCAAAGCCCACGTCCAAGCCTTGCTCCACCACATGGCGCTGCAGGCGCTCCATATGCGTAGAGCCGCAGTCGACGTTAATGTTAAAGCCGTCGGGTGCGGCGTTAATCACGCGCACATCGGCGCCGAGCGCATCGAACACCGGCTTGGCGACAGAGGACGCCGAGCCGTTGGCGCAGTCAATGCCAATCTTGACGCCCTGCAGCGAAAAGTTCGCGCTTGCAATGAGCGAGGCGATGTAGCGGTTGCGACCCTGCATGTAGTCAACCGTGGCGCCAATGTGGTTGCCCGTGGCCAGCGGCACCTCGCTCTTGCCATCGATGTAGTCCTCGATGAGCTCCAGCACGTCCTCGTCCATCTTAAAGCCGTCGCTGTTGACCAGCTTAATGCCGTTATCGCAAAACGGGTTGTGGCTCGCACTGATCATGATGCCGCAATCGAAGCAGCCCTCCACGGTCTGGTGCGCCACGCCCGGCGTAGGAATCACATGCAGCATATAGGCGTCTGCGCCGCTCGCAACCAGACCGCTCACCAGCGCCGCCTCGAACATATAGCTCGAGCGACGCGTGTCCTTACCCACGATCACGCGCGCCTTGGCCCCGCGCCTGGCGCCGTAATACCAGCCCACAAAGCGGCCGATCTTGTACGCGTGCTCCACGGTCAGCCCAACGTTGGCCTCGCCGCGAAATCCGTCGGTGCCAAAGTACTTCATAAGAGGTCCTTTCCGTAGACAAAGGCGCGCCGCCAAAGCAACGCGCCGCCAGCCCATTATCCTTTAATAGCAACCGCAGAGGCTACACCGTGAGGAACATCATCACGATGATCATGGCAAAGCCGATAAGGTCGGTCGGCAAAAATACCGTGCCCAGCATAACGGCGCTGGTAATGGTTGCCGAGACCGGCTCCACGGTCCCGATGAGGCTCGCGCGCACCGAGCCGATGTCCTTGACGCCCTGCATATAGAGCATGTACGCCAAAAACGAGCCCACGACCACAAACACCGCGAGCGCCTCGACGCCGGTGGCATCGAGCGCCGGCATATGGGCCCACGGCTGCACGAAAACGCACGAGACCACGCCTGCCGTGAGCATGGCAGAGCCTGTAACGATGGGGCTGCCGTATTCGGGCAGGATCTTGGCGGGAATCACCGCCATGCAGGTGGCGCTCACCGCGCACATAAGACCCGCCACCAGACCGAGCGGCGAGATGCTCAGGCTCGTGGGGTCGCCGCCGGTGGCGATCAAAAACGTGCCGCCAAGGGCCAGGCCAATACCGATAACCTCGCGCATGCGCGGTTTGCGGCGATCGGTGATGCAGGTATATCCCATGATGATGACCAGCTGCAGGCACTGAAGGACCGTCGCGGTTCCGGCGTTGGTCAGGCGCACGGCCGAAAGATAGCAAAACTGGTTGAACAGCAGGCCAAAAGCGGTAAAGAGCAGCAGCTGCTTGCGATCAGCGGGCGTCGTCCAAAGCTTAACCAGGCGTGCGCGGTCGCGCGTGACAACCACAGCCATAAAGAGCAGGCCGGCGAGAATCTGTCGTATGCTCATAAGCCACAGCGTATCGACATGGTAGGTATCGAACAAAAAACTCGCGCTGGTGCCCGAGAAGCCCCAAAACGAGCCGCCCACGAGCGTAGCCAACATGCCCACGATCATCTTGCGCGTCTGGGCATCGTTGAGGCGGTCGCGCCATGCACGGCGGGTGCTGCGGCTGAGCTCATCGGTGCCCTCGGGCACATCAATGTTCGATATATCGGTCATCGGCACCGAAGTCCCTGCGCCTTCGACCTGCTCGACACGCTCTTTGCTCATCCCGCTCCCCCGAAACAGCCTGGAAACAATTCGGCTTACCTTACCACGGCGAAGGCACCAGCTGGGGGCTTGTCCGCTTATCGGTAGGACAATTCCGCAGACGTCTCTTCCATGGTTCGGCATCGCAACGGCTTTGCATTATGCGACAGCCAAATCACGGCAGCGAGCTCTTTTAAAATGGGCGCGACAAAGCCCTTTGATTCCATAACGTTAGCGATTTTAAAAAATATTCTTGCCACCGAGTTCAAGCTCCGTTATATTATCCCTTGCGCACTTGCGCACCCTTGATCGGGCGTTTAGCTCAGGGGGAGAGCGCTTCCCTGACACGGAAGAGGTCAGAAGTTCAAATCTTCTAACGCCCACCAAATGTTCGCAGCCCAGAGGCTATGCCTCTGGGCTGTTTTGTTTTATCTGCTAAGCCAAAAGGGCGCCGTGGCACCCAAAACCGCTTCGGCAGCTCCAATAACCATCCCAATCGAGGCTGATACCGCCTCTACATAACCGGCAATCATCCCGGCAGACCCCAAGTTGCTTCGGTATCGCCGGCAATTACCCCTGCCACACCCAAAGTCGCCCAGACAACCTCGGCGACTGCCCCAATCAGCCCCAAAATTACCCAAACAGCCTTGGCGACTGCCCCGATCTGGCCTTCGCAAGCCTCGCGGCCACATCCGGACAGCCTTCCCATAATCAGGTCTAATACTTTTCCCGAGAAGTGAACGACCTTATTTGGACCCCCGAAGCATCCACACTTTTTACAGCCAAAACCGCAGGATTCCAATGATAAAACCGCAGGAAATAAGCCACCAAAAGTGTCGATGTTTCGGGGGTCCGTTTTGACTCGTTCACTTCTCGGGAAAAGTATTAGACCTGACAATGAGGCCCTTGGTCCCATGCCCAGCAACCGCCCCTACCAATGTTGACGCGCCTCGATTACGGCCTGCCAAAGCTTAAACCGCTTCGCTTCGACGCGCTTGAGGGCAAAGTATCGCTGCTCCTCGCTCATGGGCTTGTTAAAAATGGGTCGCTTGTTCCGATGCAGCTTCCGTCGGATGCGTTCGCACAGCCGGATGAGCTTGTCGTAGTCATTTGCCTGCTCAGTCGTCACGGTGAAGTGTGCCACGCCGCTTAACAGCTCCAACTCGTTGCGGCGCTCGGCATCCTTGTAAATCTTCTCGCGTCCGTCATGAATGGCATCGCTATCGTAATCGACCATCGCGGTCAGCACCTCTGGCAGCAGCCCGGCCTTTACTTTATCCATGCCCACCTCGACTTTAGCCGTAAGCGTTATGTCGGGTGTGCGCTCCAACACGCGAAGCTTGTGATCACGTCCGTCATTGTATCCATCGCGAATGAAGACCTTCTTGTTAAGTTCGGCCTTGCCCAATGCATACCCGCCGTAGCGCGCAGGCAGCGACATAAACATGCAGAGCCCCGACTCCCTCGGAGAGCGCGACCCCTCGATCACATATGCAAGCAGCGCCTTTGCCTTCGCGATACCCCTCACCTTGGGTGACTTCTCGATATACGCCTCGATGAGCTCCTTAGTCGTGAGCCTGCTATCGCGCATGCCCGCATCCCTGCCTGTTACCCCACCGGGAGCAAGGTTATCCAGCCGGTAATCCGATGTCATCGCATAGCCGGCATAGACGGCCGCTGCCACATCGCCATCGTGCACAGCCTGCAAAAACGCCAGCTCCGGAGAGCACACATACGCATCAAGGTCGCCCATCCAGTGGCCCAGCGAGATAAACGAACCCGCCGGGAGCTCGTTGGTGCACAGATGCGTCTTAACATGCTTGCTCTGCCGACGGCCGGCGCGCGACGGCACCAGCAAATCCAGCGTTTCGATCCCCAGGTCATAGCGATCGATAACCTCCTGCGCTTCTTGATCCAAGAGCGCACAGGCACCTGCAATCGACACGACCTCTGGCTCCGAATCCCCAAAGCGAGGGTTCGGCATGTGCGCCAACAGCGCCAATGCGGCGTTATGTGAAACGATAAAGTACCTCATGGCGCGAAGATAGCACGCACGCCGGCGGCGGCTGGCGGTTCTGTTAAGTTTCCGGTAAACGACCGGCGGTTTTTTCGCCGAGGTGCGCCAAAGTGTTCATTCGACGATGCCCAAACCGCAATCCGTCAAGTTTTTGGCAAGGTTGCCGCCCAACTGGCCAAAAGCCGACCATCTACTTGCCAGTTTATCCAAGGCGTAACCAACCAGTCCGCACCGCAGCTTCTCGGCAGAACGCCACAACGTCCACACCCTGCGGTATCCTTGAGCCACTTACACCTGCAGCACCAAGGAGCCACCATGCGCACCGAGCTCGATGTTCCCTTTTCGCGCAAAGAAGAAGCCAAGGCGCTGGGCGCCAAATGGGACCGGACCAAGAAGATCTGGTATGTACCCAGCGGCGTCAACCCCGAGCCCTTTGCCGAGTGGCTGCTCGGTGTTGACCGATCCGACCCCTCCGCGCCGTATATATATCTAGTACTGGGCAAGCGCGAGTGCTGGAAGTGTCACAAAGAGACCTCGGTCGCGGCCTTCGGCATTCCCTATCGAGCCGATGACGGCGAGGGCATCGCCATCGCGCACGCACCCAACAAGGCCGGGCACATTGCCATCGACACGACCAATGCCAACGCGCTCGCCATTGTTCCCGCTCTTGGCTGCGTGCCGGGCGAGATCCGCGACTATCTTTCTAAGCGCTGTGGCTACAAGCCCGTAGGCGCGCGAGCCTCCAAAGCCCCGTCATTCGGCAACAAGTGCACCAGTTGCGACGCGCTGCAAGGCAGCCGCTATCTGTTCGAAGAACCCACGTCCCCGTTTGCCCTCACTGCCATCAACAAGCTGCCGGCACTGGAGTTTGTGCGCGTCGAAGTTACCGGCGTCTTTGGCGTTCCGGCCACGCATACCAATTTTGACCAGGCACTCTTTACCTGGGCACGCGACCATCACGCCAAGTTCCACAAGCAACTCGGTGAGGGAATTTATTTGTAGAGACGGAGAGGCCTTCACAGCCAGCTCCTCCGCATCACCTATCCCCCGTCGCAAACGTCATACACGATATCGAGGCCGCAAACAGGGCATTTCTCCGGATACACCGGCATATGAACGCCCGTCCGTTTTCTCACTTCGTCGCTGAGTCTGTCGCGCGCATCGATGAACCGAATATCGAGACACGATATTTGCGAGCCGCAACAAGGACAGGCGACAGCAAACGACCCGCAATCAACCTCTACGCCCGGAAACATATTGTTGTCGATAAGGGCACACGGCAGTTTTCCGTACTTCCCCATCGCAATATCGCCTCGCCAGCTCACACGCGCTCCTCTCTCGCTATCCAAATCAGGAAAAGCATGCACCGGCAGGCGTGCACGAGATTGCATCGCCACGCGATCCGATCAAACAACACGATCGTAAAAGACCGCCAAAGCCAAATACGCTAATACGGCAGAAGCCCCGCCTTTTCACGCTTCTTTTCCGAGCGATCGAACTCAATGCGATGGGCCTCGAGAAACACCGCATTGGGTCGCCACTGACGCTCATTCGGCTGCCTTAGCGTCGCACCTGCAAAGGAAGCGTAGTCGGTCTTATCCAGCAGGTACGATCCGCACAGTCGATATTCGCCGCAAACAGGCTCAAACGAAATCAGATGAGCATCGAATAGAGCATGAAAGTCGCGCCGAAGTAGAATGCCGTTGCTGGCAACCTGCGATTTGGGTCCCGAGTAATTCTCGATATGTGCAGCCTCCAGTGCCTCGTTAACCCCACAACCCGACACCGCGCAGCGACCATCATAGGCGGCAATGAGCTGCTTGCGGAACCATTGCTGCCCCAATCGCTCGCGTCTCAACGCATAGCGAACTTTTTCGTCATCGGTCGCACTCTGTCCGGCAAACTCAATGTCGACTGGCATGTGCTTCAGATAGCTCATATCGGACGCAAAACGAGGATCAGGCCCGCCTTTATGAACGGGACCATGCAGAACAAACCAGCCGTTTTCGGGCTCAAACCGTTCAACAAACGCAAGGCCAAGCACCTTATAGCCCACCTCGGTTGCAAATATGACTCCGACTGGTACGCCATATTCCATGCAGTTGAGCATTTTACGGTTGTAATTCTGGTCTCGAGAACCAACGGCGCCTGGCGCTTGAACCGAATACTTAATGACCCACGTACCGTCATCCAAATAGAGCGGAGGAACATCGATGTAGAAGCTCTTTTTAGAGTTATGGACCGAAAGCGCAAAGATCTTATTGGGATCTTGCTTCACCCGATCCTGGCCCGGCCAGAAGATCCCTGAATCCCGCGTTACGGGAAAGAAGTCCGCGCCAATTCTCAAACGATACTGATACTGAGGGCTATCTTCCTTGGTGCGGTGCGGAAGGTTGGTCCAAACGCCGCCGCGCTGCTCCTCACCCAGAAACCACTCCCATGCCTCAACGTATTCGGAAGGCACGAGACTGCAGGCACGGTCATAGCTTGGTCCATCCATCAACGGAACAGCAAGGTCAATGTCGTTCATCGCCAGCACCTACAACCATACGAACGCGAGTCATGCCCCTCAATAATATGGCCGAGAGTCAATTATTACGAGATCTCTTCCGCGATCGGCACATCGTTGATGCTCTCGGTTTGCCGCTGGCGCGCTCGTACCCCGCTATCCCACTCCCCTGTATACTGATGTAGCACGTGTTTCATCCGGGCTTATTGGGCCGGATTGTTCATGGGAGGGTCTTATGGCTGCTTCGAATCCGCCTAAGGGAAGCGTTTCTTCTTCGTCCATCAAGCCGGTGACGCGCAAGGCCGTGCGTTGCCAGCGCGAGGTCGCTTGGCTTGTCACGCAGGCAGCGGGCAGGCTTGTGGCGACTACTCAGGACGTCAATGCGCCTACGCCGAGCTTTGTGTTAGCGGCGGCGCTGGATTTTATGCGCCAATTGGAGCTTGCCGCACAGGATGCCAGCGGCCACCTCGACTACCAGAATGTTATGGCGCCCGACCTGCAAACGTTCTGCCACATGGCCAAGTTGCCCGCCGCGCCCAATGCGCTTTCGGACGCAGGCTACATGTTTACGCTTTCGGGCGCGGACCTTATCCGCGATATCTACGCATACTGCAGCGAGCTCACCGAGCGCCACGTCTTTGACGCGGCAGAAATCAAACCGGGATATGCCATCAAGCTGGTTCTTAGGCTGTTCCTGATGGATGGGTTCGGGACTATGCCAGCGTAAGCCGGATTTTTAACTTCGCCGTCGACTGGGCAACAACCGCCTTACCTTAGCGGGCGCCAATCGAGAGTCGATTATTGGGTCACCTCGTCCGCTGGCGCATTTATTCCGCACGCTCCGACAGTCGATACTTGCGGTTGCGACTCGTCGCCGGCGCTGTAGGCTCAAGCTCGCCTTGAGCAATGAGTGTGTTGACGCGCGACCTAACCTGGGAAATTGTGAGCCCTGTGTGCTCCGCCAACTCGCGCGTACCCAGCTCACCGCAACGCTTAAGTGCCGCCACAATTAAGTCACCGCCGTGGTCGACCGGCTCGACCTTTGAGCGATAGAGAACCACTTTGAACCGTTCGAATCCCGGGCAGAACAGGGGCTCGGCCAAACCATGAGCACACATGGCGTCGATCATCATCGGAATGCCCGAGCCATTGCCCTCAGCCGGCGAACCTGCGCCATCCGGCAGCGGAACAATCGACATGAGTTTCATGAGCGTCGCGTTGCGGCACCGGGAGCTGCCGTCAAACAAGTTCTCGCGAGTCTTTCCTCCGTATAGGCCGCCGGGGTTCGTCACTTCGATACGGTCATCAAAGACGTCAACAGCGACCGACTGCCCACAGAACCGATCTCCGTATTCTCGGTGGATTACGGCGTTGGCGATTGCCTCGCGCAGGACCTCCTCGGGAATCTCCAGCGAGTCGACACGCGAGACGCCTTGGATCGTCGAGGTTCGCCGCAAATTCTTGGCGACGGCCGCGACGGCATCCGAGATCATTTCGCCCAACGTTCCCTCGCAGATCGTACGGTCCATGAACCTCAACGACCCCGCCGCACCCTTCTGCGTTCCGGCATAGACCGCCACATCGATAAAGAGCTTAGGATAGAACTGCTGAGGATAGGCACCCGCAGCCAGGAGCCCGGCCTTAGTAACTTTGCCCTGGGAGTCGAGGAAATTCAGGCGCTCCAGCTTCGTTTTCTTGTCCGGCGCGCCGCGCATTGCCCGAGGTGTCAGCGAGAAAGCACGCTCTATCGTGCGATCGACCAGTGCCTCGTCAAGATCGCCTGCAACCGCGCCGGGCACTGCATCGCGATCGCTAGGACTCGTCCGCTCGTATGACGACAGTGCCAAAACCTCGGTCGATGAAAGTGGCACGTCTTTGTCATCGATGCGCTTGTAGCTGCCGCCCTGGGCGCCGCGTTCTATTACATAGCAGGGCTTGCTCGACGGGTCGAGCTCCTCAATCGTGATAACGAGAACCACGGTGCCCCGAAGCTCCACGCGCTCAATAGTGTATTTGGGCGGATTGGCCAGTTTTCCGCGACCGCCGGCATCACCCATGCCTGCGACAAATTGGTTGAGCACCTTCTCGGTCTCAAAGTCCTCAACCGGGACAAAGCCCGCGCGCTCGCTCACGCCGAGCACGATAATTCCGCCGGCGGTATTCGCGAATGCGCTAACCGTTTCCCATACGTCGCGAGAAAGCGTCGTGGCGCTCTCCTTGACCTCGACGCTAAGATCGTCCGAGCCCATGCGCCTTAAAGACTCGAGCAGACCGATCAGTTCGTTCTCGTTCATCTGCACGTCCTTTCGCTCGGTCCGGCGGAGAATGCCGCGAATAGATTTCCTTCGTCTCTCAGTTATCTCTCGTAATTATCTCTTGTCTCTCTGTTATCTCTCGTATTAGAGATGAGTGAAAGATGAGAGATAAGATATCTACCATCTGTTTCATTTAAACATGTTTTTGCTGGTAGAACAATCAGTATTGAGACAATACCGTGATTTCTTGTCTCTTTGCTGCTCAGTTATCTCTCATATTCATCTCTCGTCTTTCTGTTATCTCTCGTATTAGTGACGAATGAGAGATGAGAGATGCGTAAGCAATGGACGAGCGTGGATTTTTGGACAGTCGGAAAATCCCTCAAACAAAAAACGGGGCCGGCCTTACGCCGAGCCCCGTTTTCAAACGGTCAGTTAGTTATCCAACGCGCGAGCATAGCAGTCAACATTACGCCGCCGCGAACACTCCCAAGCCCGTTCCGATGATGCAGATTGCAAAGATGCCCAAGATGATCCAAATGGTCTTGCGCCCTTTTTGTACAGGGCGACGCAGGCAAAGGTTGCCAGCAAGGGCAGCAGACCGGGGAAGATCGAATCGAACAGATCCTGCAGGACAATCTCCGAACCACCCACGTCAAAGGTCAAAGCAGTGGACAGGGAGACCTGTGCCGCAATCATGGCGCCGATAACGGTCATTCCGAGGACACCGGCAGCATGCGTCATGCGAGACATAAGGTTGTTCTCTTCGGACTGCTGCAGGAACTTGGTTCCCAGGTCGTAACCCAGATGGGCTGCGACGATACGCGTTGCAAAGTTAATAACGGAGTAGAGAAGGAAGACGGAGACGGGAAGGGCGAGCGCGACGGCAGTTGCCGTGCCCGTACCCGTAATGACGGCAAACGCGCAGCCAAGCACGCCTGAGACATAGACCTCGGGAGGAACCGCCGCGCCGACCATGATGGCGCCCATGAACATGGACTCCAAAGCAGCGCCGACGATAACGCCCTGCTGGACATCGCCAAGGATCAAGCCGACAAACAGGCTCGTAAACAGCGGACGAGCAAGCATCGTAATGCCAAATGCTTGCTCGTCCACAGACGCCATAATGCGACCAGCGCAACTAGGAGTTACTAGGCAGCTATTCTGATTAACCCCAGAAATAAGCCTGCAGGCGAGACGTTCAGAACAGCTCGCCTGCAGGCAACAGCAGCAATTTGAAAGGATTAGTAGTTCATCTGGTGATAGTAGCGACGCGTGGTGAGCGGGTGGTTGCGGACGTGCTCGAGATGGCAGCTCAGGCGCTCGGTGATGGTGTAGGTGACCATCGGGGAGACGATCTTGCGGAACTCGGGGTCGCTGAACGGCAGCTCGACCTCGGCGGTGTCGAACTTGTTCACGCGGACGTTGACGCCCTTCTCGTCGGCGAGCATGTGGGTGAAGTTGTCCACGCGGTCCATGAGCTTGCGGGTGTCGTCCTCGCCGTAGAGCATGATGATGCTCGTGCCCTCCTCGCACAGCTCGATGGTGCCGTGGAAGAACTCGGCGGCGTGGATGGACTTGGTCTTGATCCACTGCATCTCCTCGAGGATGCACATGGCGTAGTCGTAGGCCTCGCCCCAAAGCATGCCGGAGCCGATCACCATGTGGTAGTCGGTGTCCTTGAAGTCCTCGGCCATGGCGGCGCAGCGCTCGTCCTGGGCGTCCTTGGCCTTGATGAGGTACGGGGCGATGTTGCCGAACTCCTCCATGAAGGTGTCGTACTTGGGGAAGGCGCCGGCGTTCTTGAGGAAGCGGGCGACCAGCGTGATCTGGTAGGTGTAGATGGCCTCGCACAGGACGTCGTCCTCGGCGAAGCTGAAGAACTTGTAGTCGGCGTACTCGGTGGCCGGGGTGTTGTCGTTGGAGACGTACATCAGCGTGCGGGCGCCCTGCTCCTGGCAGAACTTGGCGGCCTCGATGATCTCGGGGGTGGTGCCGGTGCGGGTGGAGAAGACGCAGACCGAGTCCTTGTTGAAGGCCTTGGGCGGGCACGCGAGGAACTCGGCGGCGATCTCGCAGTGGACGTCGACGTCGGCCGTGGTGGTCTCGACCCAGTACTTCATCGGGAGCGTGTGGGCCCAGGTGCCGCCGCAGCCGATGAAGAAGATGTTGGAATAGCCCTGCTCGCAGACCTTGTCCACGGCAGCCTCAATCTGAGGACGGAGAGCGAGGGCATCGCTCACAACCTTCTCGTAACGAGGCTCATCGAAATTGAACATATCTAATATCCCTTCGTTTAATAGAGTGAAATTCGTTTCAATTGACAACTTGTCATTTCACTACGTATTAATACTTAATGACCTAAAAAAATACCTTTCTAGGAAATGGAAGCTTGGCCGTCTTTCATCTCGGCGAGTTTATGCTCGAATCCAAAGCCGCCGGGTTTAAGGCAATTCTTAGCTGAATAGTCAGCAGCGAATTCCATTGCATCCCGAATGATCTCCACATCGAGCGGTTGCTTTTTACTCCAGCCATGCGAGAGACAGCTCACAACAAACGCAGTGATATACGAATCTCCCGCGCCCATGGTGTCAAGCGCATCTACGGGTCTTATATTTCCCTGGTACCATCGGGACCCGTCAAAGAACACAGGCCCTGCAGATCCCCGTGTAGCAATCGTGTAGCGACAACCATGCTCTATGGCCCTCTTCAATAGAACTTGAATCTGTTGATCGCTCTCGCCGGAACAGGAAAACAGACCAAGGGTTGTAGCAGGGCAAACAAGATCGAAATATGCGTCGGTTCGATACTTATCTTTAACGGAAAAGTCGTAAATCACCACAGCGGGAAGATCTTGAACTAGGTGCACATCATCCTGCAGCTTTGCATTGACGCTGGTAAAAACCGCATCGAATCCCTGAAGAAACTTGACATCAGAATCGTTGATATGGGTTTTGTGCGCCCAGCAAGCCCCCGTATCGTAACCAACTTCGACACGTTCACCGTTGTAAACATTTACATCGCAAGTCTTGGTTGTTGCTTTTTCAGGCATGCATGATTGCGAAAGGTCAACGTTCAGCGAAGAAAGGGCATCGGTGATTATTCGCCCTCCCAGGTCGTTGCCGATCTCCCCAATATACGCAGCCTGTGCGCCAAGCATGCTTGCATGGGCAGCGACGTTTACGGCATTGCCACCAGGATACATAACGCCTTTGTTGAGATAGCGATCAATAACGTTGTCACCAATTGCTGCGATTTTCACCTCAACGCCTCCCATCACGTACGGTCTTTATTAGTACTCGACCTTGCGGTAATAACGGCGGATGTCGAGCGAATGGTCACGAATTTCCTCGAAATTCTTGCTCACACGCGAGAGAATGGCATTGAGCACCACCGGAGAAAGCATCCAGCGGAATTCATCACTGATACCCGGCAACTCATAATCATGTGTATCGAATACGGTGAAATCATCCGCATATTGCTTACAGAAGCGTGCAACGCGCTCATCAAGAGGCCTAGTCTGCGCCTCCGTCATTGCGAGCGCGACACAAACGCCCGGCTCAACAAGTTCGATAGTGCCATGGAAGAACTCAGGCGATGTAACGGATTTGGTGCGCAGCCATTGGGACTCCTCGAGCACACACATGGCAAAAGAATACGTGGGGCCCCACAGATTGCCAGAACCAATCCAAATCTGATACGGATCGTCCTTGTGCTTCAGAGCATATGCGCGAGCCATCTCGTCAGCGTTCTTGCCGACGGAAACGAGAGCAGCGGGGAGATTCACAAGCTCATCAGCGAAGCGATCGTAGTCATCGAAAAAGCCCCTGTTCTTGAGAATCTTTCCAATCAGAAGGTACAGCACGAGTTCCATAGGACGGCCCTGCTTATAGATCACTCCATAATCGGAAAGTTCACCAAGCGGTGAACCGTCCACGCCAAGCGTAGAGACAATGGTGCAGCCTGCGTCTTTTGCCGCCTTTGCCGCCGCGACCGTCTCTTTGGTGTCGCCCGACTTAGACGCCATGAACGCCAAGGTCCCCTTACCGATGCGCCGATTGCCAACCGTGAGGAAATCTGCCGAAACTTGGGACTGGACGGGAATATCGGACATAACAGAAACCATATAGTCAAACGGCTGCATCATCGCAAGCGAGCCACCTGACGAGGTGAAGAAAATCGAATCGAAACCCTTTTCGCAAATTTCGTCAGCAATGCGTTCAATTTCGGCACGTTGATTGTAGATATAAGCACCGTTATCGAGAATTGCCTGTTCATCAAATGAAACCATGAGATATGCCTTTCTAATTCAATTGGGCCAGACGGCGAAATCAACCATTTAGATTGCAAACACTCCGAAGAAGGAGCCAACGATACCAACCGCCATGAGAATAACGAGAATCCAAGCAATCTTGACCTTGTGCTGGACGAGTTCGTAAACTCCAAGTGTCACAAGCAGCGGCAGCAGGCTCGGCATGATACCGTCGATGATGCTTTGGATAGTCTGCGCACTGTCGCCGGTACCGAGAGAACCAGCCACGCTGACCGATACAAGGTTGGGCACCATAGCGCCGATAACCATAAGACCGAGAATTGCAGCCCCCATAGTGAGCTTTGGCATAAGACCAGATTTCTCGATCTTGCTCAAGAAACTGGTTCCGAATCCATAGCCCCATTTAAGGCAGAACCAACGAATCAGATAATGCGGAACATTGAATACGACAAGGAAGAGAAGCGGGCCGAGAATGTTACCCTGCATAGCAAGCGACACACCCAAGCCAGTGGCGATGACACGCAACGTTCCCCAGAACAGAGAGTCACCGATGCCGGCCAGCGGACTCATAAGAGCGGCCTTTACGCTGTTGATGGAGGATTCGTCAAAATCCTCTTCGTTAGCGTTTGCCTCTTCCATCGCTGCCGAAATGCCCAGAATTAATGTTGAGACATAAGGAGTGGTGTTGAAGAACTCCATGTGACGCTTAGCAGCAGCAGCCTGGTCATCCTTATTCTTATACACGCGACGAATGATGGGAAGCATAGAGAAGCAGTATCCCATGTGCTGCTGGCGCTCGTAGTTCCAGGAGTACTCCATCGTAAGCGAACGGAAAAATACCGATTTTAGATCACGCTTTGTAATCTTGTTGGAACTGGTGTCATTAGAAGTCGTCATCGTCGAAGCTCCCTTCCGAACTAAGCTGTGGCGTCTGAGCAATGAAGTTTGGCTGGACCACCACGAGGATTACTGCGAGGCAAAGCCCAATGATGGCAATACCAAGGATTGGAATGCTCATGTAGGCACAGAGCGCAAACCCGAGCACGAAGAAAATAGCAGTCTGCTTGTTGACAATCATTGAAGCGAGCAGTGCAATGCCGAGCGCAGGGATGAATCCACCCGCAATAACCAGGCCGTTACTTACAAACTCGGGAATTGCGTTAAGCACCGCGTTCATAACCGGCGTTCCGAGATAGAAAGCAAGGGAGCACACGAAAAAGCGAGGAAGCGATTTGACGATGAATCCACCAAGCAGATGCATCCGCTCCATACCTTTGAGGTCGCCCTTTGCCACACAGTCGTCCGCTTTATGGACGAAAAACGGCATCACGATCAGCGTAAGCGCGTTATCGATGATGAGATAAAGCGACGCAATCGGAAAAGCGAGCGTCAGCGCAACTTCAGCGCCTTGACCCGTCGAAATTGCAAAGGCAGTGCCCAAAATACCACCGGTGATAACGTCAGGCGGAACGGCCGCCCCGATGGTAACCGATCCAATGAACACCATTTCAAGCGTGGCGCCGACAATAATGCCCGTCTGCAAATCACCCATCACAAGACCGATGAGGACGCCCGTGACAATCGGGCGAGAAGCAAGGCAAGTGCCAAGTGCCCACTCAAATGTCACGCACATTGCGACGAGGCCGATAAGGATCGCTTGAGTCAACATGAGAGATCCCCTTTCTATTGTATGTGCTTAAATCAAAATCTTCTCGTCTCTAGGTACCTGCCTGATCTCCACCTCGATTCCGGCATCACTGAGCTCATGTAGAAGCTCCACGTCGCGATCGGTAGCGAAAACCGTTGAAGATAGGCGTACATCTGCACCCTCACGCGGCTTCGTTCCTCCAATGTTGATATGCTCGATTTCGCTGTAGCCCTTTGCCAGGCGGTAAGCATCTTCGATGCTTTCAACGACAATGAACAAACGGTACTTATCGGTCACACCGCTCCTAAGAGCCTCGATAGAATCATCGACCGATTTGATAACCAATTTGACGCCTGCCGGACGTGCCAGCTTAAGCGTCGTCTTGCGCACGTCATCTTTCACAACCGCATCGCAGGCAATCAAAATGCAATTGGTGTCAAGCTCTTGCGTCCAAGTCATGGCAACCTGACCATGAAGCAAGCGATGGTCAACTCTCAGCAGCTTAATCATCTTTGTTCCTTTCTCAAAAATCCTCGTCTTCTTCTACCGAATTTGGCAGCGAACATAGGCATGTGCCCTTTTGGCGGACACTTGAAACCAATGCAGCGAGCTCGGCGTCATCAAGTGTGCTCAATTTCGAAAACACTTCGAGCACTAGTGGTAGCGACATGCCGGCAATGAGCCTTAGAGAATCGTCACCCAACCTTTCCATAAAAGCGTTATTCACTGACCCACCATAGACATCAGTGATGACAATCCACTGGTCTGCTGGGTCGCGGGAACGATCCCAAAAATCTATCAACTCGTTTACATCCATCGTGTCCTCATCGACATATGCGCATAGCACCTTAACGCGAGGATCTTCACCGCAAAATAGCTGGAGCGTTTCACGCATCGCTCTAGCAAGTGGCCCATGGCTGGCCAAAAGCAACTTCCTCATATATCTCCCAATCTCAGTCAATCATCTGTTAATAGAACGTTATATTTTGTATTGTTATCTACAGTATCCTCGAAACTTTCGCTTTGTCAAGACAGATCAATCAAGCTTCCTAAGCGGTAATAATTCGCCCGCAAACGGCAAAAAAATGCCCCTTTGTCGGGGCGTTTTCAATCTCTTGTTATTCGGTTAAGAAAGATCCGGGGTTTGGCTTTCGCTAGAGATAAAACTTTAAGCGCTCAGTGCAGTACACCTGCCGCGAAATAAACAATGGCACTCCCTGCGCGCTGCAACGCTTATCTACAAATAATAAAAGGGCAGATCCCGGCTTTACATTCAAATGTTCTGCCTCGTAAGCACTTGCAAAGCACACCTGCAACGTTCGCTCGTTATTGCCAAGTTCGATATGGTGTCTTCCCAGCACCTCAAGTAGAGAACCCGATAAATCTTCATGTTCCAAAAAGGCAAGAGAAGGATTGTAGCTATTGGTTTCCAACATCGTTGGCACGCCATCGACTAAGCGCAAACGTCTAGTCTGAAGAATATTCTCGTCCTCCTGGACCTGAAGAAAACGCACGTCGCGCAGCGTAGGATAAATCCAAGCTACTTCGAGCACTACGGTCGAAGGCTTTTTATTTTCTTGAATGCAGGAATGGGTGAAGCTTTCCTGGTCATCGGCTGCATAGGCATTGCGCGTCGTGGTAACAAAAGTACCTTTCCCTCGCGTGCGCTCAACGATATCGGCATCCTCTAGTTCCTTGATCGCTGATCGAACAGTAATACGACTAACGCCATATTCCTCCATAAGCTCCGTCTCAGTAGGAAGCTTATCCCCTTCGCTATATACGCCGCTTTCTATTCGACTCACAAGATCATGAACGATCTGCTTATACAATGGAACAGCGCTCTCCACTTTAACCATTATTCAACCTATTGCTTTCTACACTCAACGGCTTCAAGTCCCTGCCAATTGATGCCGAGTTGATTAGCCTTAATCGAAAAGAAGTATTTGAAATAATCACCCAACATCACCTGCTTAGTAAAGTGCACTGGCTTACCAGTGCTCATATAAACGGTCTCACTCAATATAAACATCGCAGCTTCTCCTGCGATGTTAAGGATGCGCTTCTCCTCATCCGTAGCTAGCCCTGCTTCAAGCACAATAGACGGGAAACAATTATCCTCTAGTCGCAGCCCCGTCTCTCTCTCAATCGTTTCATAAAGTGATGCGTTCTCCATATCGACACCCAGTAAAAACCCGAAGTTCTTTACTGGAAGATAAATATGTTCGATCATTGCATTTATGTGGTTAATTGACCTCACGCGTTTGAGGTAAACCGCAGATTCGTTCTCTTCCATTCGCAAATGACGACGGACGGCAACGGGCGGCTCGACCTCCTGAAGAGCGAGAACACGAGACGAGGTTTCGATATTATTTTCATGGCAAAAATAAGTGAAACCCTTAAACGTGCTCAAGCTCGAGACGATTTTAGGCTGCCGGATAAATGTGCCCTTGCCATGACGCGTATCAAGCACGTCGTCATCCACAAGAGTTTGAATTGCCTTCCGTATCGTCGCACGGCTAACCTCGTATTCTTCGCAAAAACCATTTTCGCTAGGCAACACGCCACTTTCGGAAAACTCGCCCATCTCAATACGGCGGCGCAAATCATCGGCCACTTGCACATATAGCGGCACAGCACTAGTCGGGTTAATCATAACGTTCTCCGTACAACATTCTATGAAACTTCTATACGTTATAAGATAACCTATTACGTATTATTTTGAAAGAAATAGACGGTTCAATCTTATTTTTGAACCGTCTACAATATCAAACACTTCATATGAAGGTGTCGAATGCCACTTGTGGCGCAAACAAGAGGGGCATTTGGCAAAAAATGCCCCTCTTCGCCTTGAAGTCGCTACCGTGAAATGCCAACGAGCCGCATGGTCGAGTCCAAGCAAATACGACCTCAAGCGGCCAGCTACGGCATGGCTCCCTAGAACGAGACTGCGACATTTGTTTGCATTGTTTTACGAACGCAACATAACGAATTATTTCCGAGCAAAATAACGGCCGCTGAAAGCTGCTTTAGTAGTTCATCTGGTGATAGTAGCGACGCGTGGTGAGCGGGTGGTTGCGGACGTGCTCGAGATGGCAGCTCAGGCGCTCGGTGATGGTGTAGGTGACCATCGGGGAGACGATCTTGCGGAACTCGGGGTCGCTGAACGGCAGCTCGACCTCGGCGGTGTCGAACTTGTTCACGCGGACGTTGACGCCCTTCTCGTCGGCGAGCATGTGGGTGAAGTTGTCCACGCGGTCCATGAGCTTGCGGGTGTCGTCCTCGCCGTAGAGCATGATGATGCTCGTGCCCTCCTCGCACAGCTCGATGGTGCCGTGGAAGAACTCGGCGGCGTGGATGGACTTGGTCTTGATCCACTGCATCTCCTCGAGGATGCACATGGCGTAGTCGTAGGCCTCGCCCCAAAGCATGCCGGAGCCGATCACCATGTGGTAGTCGGTGTCCTTGAAGTCCTCGGCCATGGCGGCGCAGCGCTCGTCCTGGGCGTCCTTGGCCTTGATGAGGTACGGGGCGATGTTGCCGAACTCCTCCATGAAGGTGTCGTACTTGGGGAAGGCGCCGGCGTTCTTGAGGAAGCGGGCGACCAGCGTGATCTGGTAGGTGTAGATGGCCTCGCACAGGACGTCGTCCTCGGCGAAGCTGAAGAACTTGTAGTCGGCGTACTCGGTGGCCGGGGTGTTGTCGTTGGAGACGTACATCAGCGTGCGGGCGCCCTGCTCCTGGCAGAACTTGGCGGCCTCGATGATCTCGGGGGTGGTGCCGGTGCGGGTGGAGAAGACGCAGACCGAGTCCTTGTTGAAGGCCTTGGGCGGGCACGCGAGGAACTCGGCGGCGATCTCGCAGTGGACGTCGACGTCGGCCGTGGTGGTCTCGACCCAGTACTTCATCGGGAGCGTGTGGGCCCAGGTGCCGCCGCAGCCGATGAAGAAGATGTTGGAATAGCCCTGCTCGCAGACCTTGTCCACGGCAGCCTCAATCTGAGGACGGAGAGCGAGGGCATCGCTCACAACCTTCTCGTAACGAGGCTCATCGAAATTAAACATCCCTTACTCCTAACTCACTTAGATGAACCTTTCATTCATCCCATAACGTTATAATACTTTATATAACTAACTATGCAAGTACTATTTTGATTCTGTTCTTTCATCAAGCCCCTTAAAACAACAATCGGCATTGTTGGACACAGCGTGCAAGTTCATTGAACGATTCAATATGCATCGTCCCTAGTTAAATGACGTCTTATGCAAATACCTTTAATCCGCTTGGGGCCGACGAATCTTTTGACTGCCCGCAGAAGCTTTCCCGGAATTCCCCATGGATAGACGCACCGGCAATCGCTTTGTTATCTGGCTTATTGCGCATTGCCGGGGCGTCTGGGAGAAAGCGCAATCTACCGCGTGGTCAACTAGCGTTTCATCGGAATCGACCGCATCCGCGCCAAATACTAAATCGCAATCGTTGAAACTCGTCCGATCATATGACGGCAATTTTTCGCCTTAAAAATGAACACGAAATAAGGGGCCAACTGTTTGCAACTTGCTTTATTCGTGACTGTTTTTACTGAAAAACAATCACCAACCAAACAGCACTATTAATTGTTTGGCTCTTTGCGGCACAGCCACCTCTCGTATACGTCTCTCGTCTATCTCTTGTCCCACGGTTTAGAAACGAGAGCTGTGCGGGAGTGGATAATTGGACGGTTTTTGAGCCTGCAGCGGCTTATTTCATCCGAATATCCACGCTCGTCCGTCGGGATATCCAACTCTCGTACGACAATCTGAAAAAGACCTCGCCCAATCCGCCAGCATCGTCTCCAGTTCGCCGCAGAGCCGCGGCCCCATATGGGTATACTCACGAGGATTCGACTCGATTCGCCCCCGCTGGGGCGTCAAAGGAGACTGCATATGCCCACCACCTCAACCGACCCGCGCGCCGCTGCCGCCGCGCTGCTGGTGCCCGGCACCACCTGTCACGGCTTTGCCGTCGAGCGCTGCGAGACCGTGCCCGAGCTCGACTCGGACGCCTACGTGCTGCGCCACACCGCCTCGGGCGCCCGCCTGCTGTACTTGGCATGTGACGACGAGAACAAGGCCTTTGCCATTGGCTTTAAGACGCCGCCGGCCGATTCCACCGGCGTGTTCCATATCCTCGAGCACTCGGTGCTGTGCGGATCGGCCAAGTTTCCCGTCAAGGAGCCGTTCGTCGACCTGATCAAGAGCTCCATGCAGACGTTCCTCAACGCCATGACCTACCCCGACAAAACCATCTACCCCGTCGCCACCACCAACGAGCAGGATCTGTACAACCTGATGGACGTGTACCTGGACGCGGTGTTCAACCCGGCCATCTATACCAAGCCCACCATTTTTGAGCAGGAGGGCTGGCACTACGAGCTGGACCTGCCGAAAGGCGCCGAGGGCGAGGGCAACGGCAGTTCCGCAAGCCTGCGCGAGGGAACCCTACGCTATAACGGCGTGGTTTTCAATGAGATGAAGGGCGCACTGTCCGACCCCATGAGCGTGCTGGACGATGCCGTCAACGCCGCGCTTTATCCCGACACCGCCTATGCGCACGAGAGCGGCGGCGACCCGCGCGCGATCCCTGCGCTCACCTACGAGCAGTTCCTGGACACGCACGCGCGCCACTACAATCCTTCCAACTCCTACATCACGCTCTACGGCGACCTGGACGTGGACCGTGCACTGGCCTTTTTGGACGAGCGCTATCTGTCGCAGCCGAGTGCCGCGAGCCGCCGCATGGACGCTGCCGTTGCAGCCGGCGAGGACCCGTCCACGCTGGCGCCCAATCCGCTGGTCGTGCAGGCGCCCGTGACCTGCGAGTACAAGCGTGTCGAGATGGCAACCACACCCGAGAACGCCCTGGTGGGCCTGGGTCTTGTGCTGGGCAGCGCGCTCGACCGCAAGCGCACGATCGCGGCAGACATCCTGTTCGAGGCACTGCTGGGTTCCAACGAGGCACCGGTTAAGAAGGCCATTCTGGCCGCCGGCCTGGGCGGCAACGTGGTGAGCTACACCGCGGCCGAGAGCCTGCAGCCCTACGAGCTCATCATGCTGCAAAACGCGCAGCCCGGCGTGGCGCGCGAGCTGCGCCGCGTGTTCCAGGACGCCTGCCGCGACCTGTGCGAGCACGGCGTTCCGCGCGAGCGCCTGGAGGCCATCATCAGCAGCAACGAATACGACCTGCGCCAGCGCGACTACGGTATCGCCGACGGCGTGGCCATTGCGTGCGACGCGCTGAGCACCTGGCTCTACGATGACGACGCCGCGACGCTGGCGCTCAAATACGGCCCGGTGTACGAGGAGCTGCGCGGCGAGCTGGACGGCAGCTACTTTGAGGACCTGCTGCGCGAGCTCGTGCTGCAGAACGACCACATGGCGTTGGTCGAGCTGGTTCCAGTGGACGCTGCCGAGGGTGCGGAGGGCGCCGAAGCTGCCGAGCTGGCAGCCAAGCGCGACGCCATGACCGATGCCGAGCTGGCCGACGTGGTCGAGCGCACGGCCGCGCTGCGCGCCGCGCAGGAGGCGGATGACGCGCCCGAGGCCAAGGCCACGCTGCCACGCCTGCGCGTGTCCGACATTGGCGAGGCACGCCCCGAGCCGCCGTTGGTCGTGGACACGACCGCGCCTATCCCCTGTCTGCGCCATGACATTCCCACCAACCGCCTGGCCTACGCCATGCAGTACTTCGACCTGAGCTGCGTCGCGTTTGAGGATCTGCCCTATGTGACGCTGCTCTGCCGCCTACTCAAGCAGCTGCCTACGCGCGAGCATTCGGCCGAGGAACTCGACAACCTGCTCGCCGGCAAGCTGGGCTTTTTGAGCTTTACGACCGAGGTCATGACCCAGCCCGACGTGGACGGCGTGCGCCCCTACCTGCTGGTGAGCGCCGGCGCCCTGTCCGAAAAGATCGATGCGCTGGCGAGCCTGCCGCGCGAGGTGTGGTCGAGCACGCTGTTGCTCGATGCCGACGCCGACCGCGTGCGCGACGTGCTCACGCAGATTCGCATTGGGCTTGAGCAGGGCTTCATTAACAACGGTCACTCGGCGGCGCTTGGCCGCGCGATGAGCTACAGCTCGCCTTCGGCCGTGGTGCGCGAGCAGCTTTCGGGCGTGGACTTCTACTTGTTCCTGCGCGATCTGCTCGACCACTTTGACGAGCGCCTGGACGACCTGCGCGCCAAGCTTGCCGAGCTGGCAGGCCGCATCTTTGTGTCCGATGGCTGTCTGGCGAGCTTTACCGGCAGCGATGAGGACTTTGACGCGTACTGGGCCGCCGCGGGCGACCTGGGGTTGGGCGCGGGCGACGGTGCTGTTGCCGGCCGCGACACGCTCGTGGTGCCGACGCCGTGCGACCGCCACGAGGCTTTTGTCATCCCCAGCGACATCTGCTTTGCGGCAAGCGCATGCGACCCGCGTCGCCTGGGCATTGACGTGACGGGCGCCTGGGCGGTTGCCGCCAACGCGCTCTCCTACGACTACCTGTGGAATGAGATCCGCGTGAAGGGCGGGGCCTACGGCTGCGGATTCCGCGCGGCAGGCGAGCGTCAGGCCGCGTTCTACACCTACCGCGACCCGGCAATCGACCCCTCGATTGAGCGCGTGGCGCGCGCAGGCGAATGGCTCGGCAGCTTTGAGCCCGACGAGGCCGCCTTTGAGGGCTTTATCGTGAGCTGCGTGAGCGGCATGGACGCGCCCGTGAAGCCGTACGCGCTCACCAAGCGCCGCAACACGACCTACCTGGCTGGACTCGATCCGCACGCCCGCGAGGAGCGCCGCGCCCAGATGCTCGCCGCCACGCCCGGTGAGCTGCGCTCGCTCGGCGCCGACGTGACGCGCATCGCAGCCGTCTCGCCCACCTGCGTCTTTGGCGGCCGAGACGTCATCGCCAAGAGCAACGCCGGCTTCAACGTCATCGACCTGCTGGGCTAACGCACAGCAAAGGTAGATTTTTGGGACATGCCTGAAAATCTACCTTTTCTTTTGCCGCTGCTTGGGCGGGGCAGCTCAGCCCGTCACACCAGTTTGTCTAAATCTGTAACATCTAGGCGGCAATATTGGCTCCAGATGTTACAAATCGAGACGTTTTCGGATGACGCCGGCCCTTTGTCTCAATCTGTAACATCTAGGCCCGATTTTGCCGAGTTACTGTTACAGATCGAGACACACCGCCGCGAACACCCACTCTTCGTCAAAACCCACGAAGGTGTCCATGAACTGCTCCCCTTGCGATGGTTTGCGTGGTGGTTTCGACATTTGACCAGATAAAACCTACCAAAATAAACCTGTCCCTTTTTGGTAGGTTTGAGAGAGGGGCCGGGATGGATAAGGCCGAGTTGCGGCGGGCGGTAATTGCCCGGCGCGACGCTCTAGATTTGGATATGCGGGCGGCAAAGTCTGCTGCTGTATGTGCGCGGCTCGTTGAGTTGCTGGGCGGCTCGGGTCCCGTGGCCCCGCGCACCGTTGCCGTCTATGCCGCCATGGGCTCCGAGGCAGATCCTGCCGCGTTTGCCGCAGCGGCCGCAAAACACGGCTGGCGCGTGGCCTATCCGTGCATGTTCTCGGCAGCTGACACCGTGGCTTGTGGCCAGCGCATGTGCATGCGGGCGGTCACAGCCGACGACGTCGCCACGGCCCCGTTTATCGCCCGCCCTACGCGGGCCTTCGCAGCCACGGACGTCGACAGCAGCCGCTTTCCTATCGTGCCTGCCGAGGCGCTCGATATGATCGTCGTGCCGCTCGTAGCCTTCGACCACACCGGCGCGCGCCTGGGCTATGGCGGCGGCTGCTACGACCGCTACCTGCCCACGCTCTCGCCCGCATGCCAAATCATCGGCATCGCCTTTGACGAGCAGCGTGTCGACCACGTTCCCACCGACACCCACGACCTGCCGCTACCCCACATCATCAGCGCCTAACTGCCGTTGTATCGCACCCGCAAGATGGGCATCCGAAAATCCACGCTCGTCACGCCGCAGCCGCAGCCACAACCGCAACCGCAGCCGTAGCCTAGTGCTCCTCGCCGGCGCGGGCCAGGTCGTAGGGCGTGGTCTGGTAGACGTAGTAGTTGAGCCAGTTGGTGTAGAGCAGCTGGGCCTGGCTGCGCCAGACGTTGCGCGGCTCGGCGGTGGGGTCGTCACCTGGGAAGTAATGCGCCGGCACCTGGGGGTTGAGCCCGCGCTTCACGTCGCGCTCGTACTCCAGGCGCAGCGTGTCGGTATCGTACTCGGGATGGCCAAAGACAAAGAAGCGGCGGCTGTCGGTCGACTTGACGATGTACAGGCCCACCTCGTCTGATACGGCCACGACCTCAAGCTGCGGCTCGGCCTCCACGTCCTCACGGCGCACATCGGTATTGCGTGAGTGCACGGCATAGAAGCGGTCGTCAAAGCCGCGGACCAGCGGGCTTTGCGGCTTCACCAGATAATGCTCAAACACGCCGCTCGCCTTGGCCGGCAGGTCGCACTTCTGGATACCGTAATGATGGTAGAGCCCTGCCTGTGCACCCCAGCAAATATGCAGCGTAGAGTGCACGTGCGTGGTGGACCAATCCATGATCTGGCAGAGCTCGGGCCAGTAGTCGACCTCCTCGAACGGCATCTGCTCCACCGGCGCGCCCGTGATGATCAGGCCGTCGTAGTGGATATCGCGGATGTCGTCGAACGTACGGTAGAACGTCTCCAGGTGGCCGGCACTCACGTGCGTGGCCTCGTGCGTCTTGGTGCGTAGCAGGTCCACCTCTACCTGCAGCGGCGTGTTGGAGAGCTTGCGCATGATCTGCGTCTCGGTGGCGATCTTGGTTGGCATGAGGTTGAGGATGAGCACGCGCAGCGGACGGATGTCCTGGTGCAGCGCGCGGTACTCGGTCATGACAAAGATGTTCTCGCTCTCGAGCTGCGCGGCGGCAGGGAGGGCGTCGGGGATGCGAATGGGCATGGATGCTCCTTACGAGTCAGTTGCAGCTATGGTACAACGAGCGGCCCCATCCGCGCGAGTGCATCGCCCCGAGACACCGTCAGCGGCCCAAATCACTCCAAAAGTAGAGATTAAGGCATGTCCCAAAAATCTACGGCGCTTTAGCCTAGCAAAGTGGCAGCAGGACGCTACAATGGTTCGATGCGAAATACTCGGCCGAAAGGATATGAATATGTACCAGACGCGTAAGATCGGTGTGGTCGGCCAGGGCCACGTAGGAGCACATGTCGCCAACAGCCTGCTCATGCAGGGCATTGCCGATGAACTGTACCTCTGCGATATCAGCGAAGCCAAGGTGACGTCCGAGGTCCAAGACCTGCGCGACTCCCTTTCGTTTGTCCCGTACAACACCAAGATCGTCAACTGCTACGACCACTACGAGGAGCTGGCCTGCTGCGACGTCATCGTCAACGCCGCCGGCAAGGTCGCACTGGCCGCCGGCAACCGCGACGGCGAGCTGTTCTTTACCACCGACGCCGCCCGCACCTTTGCCAAGCGCATCGTCGATGCCGGCTTCGACGGCATCTTCGTGAGCATCTCCAACCCCTGCGACGTCGTGTGCACCGAGCTGTGGCACCTGACCGGCTACGATCCCAAGAAGATCATCGGCTCGGGCTGTGGCCTGGACTCTGCCCGCCTGCGCACCGAGATCTCCAAGAAGGTCGGGGTGAGCCCCAAGTCCATCGACGCCTACATGATCGGCGAGCATGGCTTTAGCCAGCTGGCCGCCTTTAAGGCCGCAACCATCGCCGGCAAGAGCCTCAACGAGCTTCAGGCCGAGAACCCCGACAAGTACGCCTTCGACCACATGGAAGTCGAGGAGCTCGCACGCAAGGGCGGCTATGTGACCTACGCCGGCAAGCAGTGCACCGAGTACGCCGTTGCCAACTCCGCCGCGCGCGTCTGCGCCGCCGTGCTGCACAACGAGCACGCCGTGCTTTCGGCCTCTACGCTTATGACCGGCCAGTATGGCGAGGAGGGCATCTTTACCTCCCTGCCGTGCGTGATCGGCGCCGAGGGCGTCGAGGAGGTCTACACGCTCGACCTTTCCGAGCACGAGCTCGAGGGCTTCCACAAGAGCTGTCAGCACATCCGCGACAACATCGCCCAGCTCGACTGGTGGGACGCCGAGGCCTACGACGCCAAGTAGTCCGCCGGTTGATGCGACAACTCACTCATACGGACACAATGTAAAGCGGGCCGCGCCGGAAACCCACCGGCGCGGCCCGCTTTTTGACTCACGCGACACGCTTGCAGATTTAGGTCTAATACTTTTCCCGAAAAGTGAACGAGCAAAAACGAGCCCCCGAAGCATCGACACTTTGTGGAGACCATTTCCTGCAGTTTCATTAAGATTTTCCTGCTGTTTTGGCGTCAAAAAATGTCGATGCTTCGGGGGTCCAAAATAGGTCGTTCACTTCTAGGGAAAAGTATTTGACTTCGTTTTCGACAAACAGAAAAGGGCGCCGTGACGCAAACGGGGCCCGCGCTTGGCGAAGGCCCCGTCATGAAAAATCGCGTTCCCCGTTACCTAGTACCGCTCGACGCCCATGTAGCGGCGAACCTCGGGACTGTGGTCAAATACCTTACCGCGGGCGGCGCGCAGCTCACAGCTCATCGCATAGAAGAAGATCGGCTCCAGGTACGAACGCACGCTGGCAGGCACCTCGCCCACGCCGTACTCAAGCGCATCGAGCACCATGACTGTATCGGTGTGCGTGTTGAGGAATGCCAGTGCGCGTTCCTCCATGGGACGACACTCGCCAGCGCCAAGCTGCACAAAGTAGAACACGCCGGGCTCGGTAGCCTCGAAGGGACCGTGGAAATACTCGCCGGAGTGGATGTAGCAGCAG
This sequence comes from Collinsella sp. LCP19S3_A6, assembly GCF_052122015.1. Classification (NCBI taxonomy): domain Bacteria; kingdom Bacillati; phylum Actinomycetota; class Coriobacteriia; order Coriobacteriales; family Coriobacteriaceae; genus Collinsella; species Collinsella sp. LCP19S3_A6. The sequence goes on along the minus strand of NZ_JBQKDD010000007.1, from coordinate 53,775 downwards.
TGCTGCCACTGCATCTCCATGAGCGAGCAGATGGCCATGGCGTAGGTCTGGCTAAAGTTGGGGCCGGAGCCCAGGATATAGAAGAACTTGTGCTGCTGGCAGAGCTCGGCAAAGCGATCGCCCAGCTCGGCGTTGACCTTCTCGCGGGCAGCGGGCAGCAGTGCGTCCATCTGCTTAAGGCCGGCGTACATGTCGGCGAGCGCCTCGTAGCCCTCCTGCTGGTCGAGCAGCTCGGCGGCGATCAGAGCGCCGATGCCCTGCGGAACTTCGGCCTGCGACTCGCCCTTGCCCCACGGGTAAACCCAGGTGGTCCACTTGCCGTTATCGATCTTGGAGCCCGCGTAGTCAGTCATAGTCACGACCTCGGCACCGGCGGCCAGCGCCATCTCGCAGCCGTCGACGACCTCTTGCGTGTTACCGCTGTGGCTACAGGCGATGACGAGTGACTTCGGCCCTAGGCTCTTGGGGGCCATAAGGCAAAACTCGCGCGCCGTGTAGACCGTCGAGGTAAACGTGGTTGCCTCGCGCTTGAGCAGCTCATTGGCCGGCATAAGGTCAATCATCGAACCGCCGCAGGCGATCCAAAAGACACTCTCGATCTTACCCTTGCGCTCGATAATTTCCTGAACCAGATCGTGTGCGTTCACGGTGACGTTCCTCCCTGTGTGGCGGCTTTGAGCGGCGACAGCTCGTACCTGCGGTCGTTCTATGTTGTCCTATTTATAGCACGCAGGCTGTCGCAGGTGAATTCATTTCACCAAACTTGTTCTGTATTGTTCTATCTATGGACGTTAGATGTCGAACACGTAGCGCGACCCCACGATCTTTTGGCGCCCGAGCAGCAAGGGCCGCTCGTCCGCATCGGTAAAGTACGCCTCCATATAAAAGAGCGGCTCGCCGACCGGCACCTCCAACAGCGGGGCCGTCTGAGCATCGGCGAGCGCGATCTCCACGGTACAGGGATCGGACTTGAGCGGTGCGCGGCCCGAATGCACGGCAACAAGCGCAAAAATCGAATTGTCGGCGAGGTCCTCGTCGGCAAGCTGCTGCAGATAGGGATGGTCGGCCAGCACAAAGGCGTTGTTCTCGAGCATGACGGGCACGCCATCGGCCGTGCGCACGCGCTCGACCACGATGAGCTCGCAGCCGGGTTCCACGCCAAAAAACGCCGCGTCCTCGCGCGTCGCCGCAACCACCGTGCGCGACACCAGGCGCGCTCCGGCCGCCATGTCGTTGGCAGCGCAGGCCTCGGTAAAACTCTGGACGTCGCCTTTCTGGACAATCTTGCGCTTGAGCTTGGGCGCACACACAAACGTGCCCCTCCCCTGCTGACGGTTGAGATATCCCGCGCGCGACAACTCCTCAATGGCGCGACGCACGGTAATGCGCCCCACGCCGTAGGACTTCGCGAGCTCCATCTCGGAAGGAATGCGCGAGCCGGCAGCGTACACGCCGCGCGCGATCTCGCCCTTTAGGTCGTCCATAACCTGCTGGTACAGCGGCACGGCGGGCACGTCAGTACGGTCGGTCTTGCTATCGGCTACCATCGTTACGCTCCATCCCGTGCATGCTCGGATTCAAACTCTTCAATCGCCGCCATAAACTGCTCGCCAAAGGCGTCGGCTTTTTTCTCACCAATGCCGTTGACCCGGATAAGCTCGTCGCGCGTCTGAGGGCGCAGGCGGCACAGACCGCGCAGGGCCTTATCGGAGAAGACCATGTACGGCGCCATCTCCAGCTCGATCGAAATCTCCTTGCGGAGTGCCCGCAAGCGCTCGAACAGCTCGGCATCGTCGCCCACGCGCGGGCGCTGATCCAGCTCGGCCTCCTCGCGCAGCAGATCCACCGCACGGAGGGCGCGGGCCGAGGCCTTGCGCTTGGATGCACGACGCTTAACGGTAAAGGCAAACGCCTCGTCCTCGACCTCGCCGGCACGCGGGCCCAGCCCCACGACCGGGTACTGTCCCTGTGAGGTTGCCAAATAGCCGCGGCCGCACAGCTGCCCGATGATGTCCTTGATGCGCCCGACCGATTCGCTCGACAGCTCACCGTAGCCGCGGTCCTCGTCCAGATGCATCTGGCGAATGCGCTCGGTGTTGCCGCCGTGGAGCACGTCGGCGATCAGCGACTTGCCAAAACGCATGGGACGCGTAGCCACATAGCGCACGGCGGCGCGGGCCATATCGGTGACGTCCTCGACCTCGAACTGCGTGAGGCAGTTGCTGCAGTTGCCGCAGCCCTCGGCGTCGTCCGTGGCGGCACCGCTAGCACCGGCTGCGGCGGTATGCTCGGCCGCAGCCTCGTCGCCAAAGTAGCGCAGCATGTATTCGCGCAAGCAGCCGGTGGTATTGCAGTAGCCCTCCATCTGGCTGAGCAGGCGGTATCGATTCTGGAGCGCCCACGCGCGTTGCTCGTCATCGAGCGCCTCGTCGGCAGCATCACCGCGGTCGATCAAAAAGCGACGCATGCGAAAATCATTGCCGTTCCACAGCAAATGGCAGCTGGCTGGGTCGCCATCGCGGCCGGCGCGGCCCGCCTCCTGGTAGTACGCCTCGATGCTCTCGGGCACGTTGTTGTGAATCACGTAGCGCACGTTGGGCTTGTCGATACCCATGCCAAAGGCGTTGGTGGCAACCATTACCTGGATATCGTCGTCGATAAAGGCGCGCTGGCTTTGCCGGCGGGCGTCGTTGCCCATGCCGGCATGGTAGCGGCCAATGCGAATGCCGCTGGAGCCCAGCGCCTCGGCAAGCTCGCTTGCCAGCGCATCGACGGTCTTGCGAGTCGAGCAATACACGATGCCGCTTTCGCTCGAATGTGCGATCACATAGTCGCGCACCCACGCGGCCTTGGCCTTGTCGCCCATCTCCTCGCAGCCAAAGTAGAGGTTCTTGCGATCGAAGCCCGTCACCACCGTCGCGGGGTTTTGCAGGCCGAGCATCTGCTGAATGTCCGCGCGCACGCGCTCGGTCGCCGTAGCGGTAAAGGCCGCCACGATGGGGCGCTGCGGCAGGGAATCGATGAACTCGCGAATCTGCAGGTAGGCGGGACGGAAATCCTGGCCCCACTGGCTTACGCAGTGGGCCTCGTCAATGGCCACGAGCGGCACGCCAATGCCGGCGGCGGCCTCCCGCGCAAAAGCTAAAAAGCGCGGCTCGAGCAGACGCTCGGGCGCCACGTACATAAGCTGGTAGCGGCCCTCGCGCGCCCGCTTGAGCACGGTGTTTTGCTGGGCCGGAGTAAGACTGGAGTTGAGATAGCTGGGTCGCGCACCCGCCGCGAGCAATGCACGGGTCTGATCCTCCATAAGCGACAGCAGCGGACTCACCACAAAGGTGATACCGGGCAGCATGAGCGCGGGCACCTGGTAGCAAATGGACTTGCCGGCGCCCGTGGGCATAACGCCCAGCGCATCGCGGCCGGCAAGGATCGCATCGACCATGCGGTCCTGCCCCGGGCGAAACGAGGTGTAGCCAAAATAGGCGCCGAGCGTATCGAGCGCCATCTGCTGCATGCTATCGGTCATGGTTTCCTAACGTCCAAGTCATCTGCCGCCGATTATACGCCGCCACGCGGACCGGTGCCGCACGGCTGCCGGCCACGGGCAATGTAATCCGATGGGAACGAGCGTGGATAATCTCCCACTTTGAGCCCGTACACAGGCCAAAAACGGTGGGTAGTCATTGGGGACATTCTTGACAAGCGCGGAAACGTCGCTGGTTGAGCATAAGTCAGCGAAAACGCCCCTAAGCGAGCAAGGTGACGTGAAAGAGGAGGGAAGCGTACTTTTGTACGCGACCGACGATTGAACGTCAGATTGCCGCTTAGGGGCGTTTGCAGCGTCGACCGGTCCGCCGTTCGTTAGAACGGCGGAACCAAAGGCGTAGCGTCAAGCCGTTACGCGGTTTGGTAAAACCGCGTAACTTATATGACCATGACGTAGCGGCTGCCCACGTAGTACTGCTTGCCGAGCAAAACCGGCTCGCCATTGGGACCGGTAAAGCCGGCACGCAGGTTGAGCAGCGGATCGTGCGGAGCGATGCCCAGCTCGGCCGCCTGCTCGGCATTGGCGCGAACGGCCTCGACCGTGCGGTAGCCAACCGAGGCAATCGGCGTTCCACCAACACGCTCGACCTCGGCAAAAATCGACTTGTCCTCAAGATCGGCCGTCAACAGCTCACGATATGCGTCAAAGGGCACAAAGATGTTCTCCTCAAAGATGGGCTCGCCGTCGGCCGTACGCATGCGCTTGATATGCAGCAGCAGCGCATCCTTCTGCAGGCCAAAGAACTCCATCTCGTTTTGGCGCGCCGGAACGATCTGGCGATCGATTACATGCGCGCCGGCCTTCATGCCATTGTCGGCACACAGCGCGGTAAACGTCTGCAGCATCGAGGCATGAAACTGGCGGTTGATGTGCGGCGTGGAGACAAACGTGCCACGGCCTTGCTGTTTAACCAGATAGCCATCGGAACACAGCTCCTCTACGGCGCGGCGCACCGTAATACGGCTCACCTCGTACTGCTCGGCAAGCTCAAGCTCGGACGGGATACGCTCCTTGGGTGCATAAACACCCTTCTCGATCGAATCCTTGATTTCGTCGTAAATCTGCTGGTACAGCGGCGCATTTTTGGGTGCAGGCATATCTAATCACCCTTATCGAAATATCGGAATAACAAATACGTATATAACGTCTAGTTTTATGTTACCTCATAACGATAAAACGATACACCCTCCCTACCAAAAAGGGACAGGATTGAGCAGAGCCGGCAAAATGCCAAATACCTTACTTGCCGTCGTCCTGCTGCAAGCTGTCCTGTTCGCTGAGGCGCACCTGCCTGCTGGCCATGCGTGCGGGCTTGTCGGGATCGGGAACAGCCGTGGGCATGGGTTCGTCGACATGACCGCCCCACCAACCGCCCACAAAGTTGAGCGTGTGGAATACGTTGATCACGGCGCCGGGATCAACCTCGCATACCAGCCTGATAATGTCCTGGCTCTCGTAGGTCGAGACAACGGTGTGCAGCAGGTACATCTTCTCGCGGCTGTATCCGCCGACGACCTCGGCGCAGCTAATGCCGTGCTGAAAATGGTTTACGTAGGCAGTCATGACCTCGTCTGCCTTACGCGTCGTGATCTGCAGCGTCACACGATCGTAGCGATGATAGAAACTGTCGATGGTCTTGGTCGAAATAAACTGAAACACAATGGAATACGCCGCCTTGTCCCAGCCAAACATAAAACCAAAGATTGCCAGGATAAAGCAGTTGAAGCCAAAGATGACGCCCCAGATGGTCTTGCCTGTGTGGTTGGAGACCCATAACGCGATAAAGTCGGTGCCGCCGGTGGATGCGCCGGACTTAAGCGCGATGGCAGCACCCAGGCCCGAGACCACGCCGCCAAAAATGATGAGCATGATCTTGTCGCCCAAAAATGGAGCGAAGTGAAAAACGTTGAGGAACAGCGACGAGAGCACGACCTGCATCATCGAGAAGATGACAAAGCGCTTGCTAATGCCGCTCCAGCATAGGAGCGCCACGGGGATGTTGAGTGCGAGCATACCGAGCGAGATGTCGATGTGAACGCCGCCTAGCGAGGTAACGCGATCGAGCAGGACGGCGACGCCGGTAAAACCGCTCGGAAGCAGGTCAGCGGGCCGAATGAACGCCTGGATCAGGAATGTCTGGAGAACGGCAGAGACCGTGACTGCCACGGCAGTAATGGCACGGCGGACGATGGTGAGGCGGCCGAGTACGAGCACTCGGTCCGTGAGCTGATCGATGGCATCCGCCACGCAGGCTCCTTTCGAAGGCAGATATAGTTGTGGGGCATGCCCGCGATTGTAGCATGGAGCGTGCGGGGGCGCCTCAATTCACCCTCTCTCGACAACCATCAGAAGGACCGTGAGGCCGCTCAAAAGAAAAACGCCGTGAAGAGAGCGATCCCTTCACGGCGAATTCGGCATTTGCCCAGATAAAACCTGCCAAAATAAACCTGTCCCTAAATGGCAGGTAGGATGTCACACAGATTGTCAATGACAACGTCGGCGGCAGACTGGTCCAGGTTGACGCCCTCGTGCGGACGCAGCGCCAGGACGCGGGCGCCAGAGCGCTTGCCAGCCTCGATGCCCAGAGGCGAATCCTCGATAACCAGGCACTCGGAAGGCTCCACCCCCAGCGCCTCCATGGCACGCTGGTAGATCTCGGGGTCGGGCTTAAACGCACTGCACTCGTGACCGCTGATGGTGTAGTCCAGCACGTCGGCGATGCCGGCAATCTCCACCAGCTCGTCGATCAGCTCGCGATAGGACGAGCTCGCGATGGCACACTTCACACCGCGCTCATGCAGCTCACGCATCACCGGCTCCGTCTGCTCGTTGAGAAGCTCGGCATACGGAACGGGGTGGTGCGGGCTGTAGACCTGCTTGTACTCCACGCGCAGGCGCTCACGCAGCTCAACATCGTCGGGCACCAGCGCCTTCCAAATGGCCGGCTCGTTAGACCCCGAAAGGTCGGGGATCTCGTCAAAGTGGAACCCCTTCTCTTCCATAAACGCCACGCGGCGACGGTTGTAGAACCACTCGGTATCGACCAGCACGCCGTCCATGTCAAACAGCACTGCCTTGATCATACGCTCCTCCTTCCACCTGCCAAAAAGGGACAGGTTTATTTTGGTAGGTTTTATCTGGGGTTTGCGGCGCGACAAACACGCCCCCAAAGCAAAAAAGGGGACGGGGCGAAAACCCCATCCCCTCTCAATCAACCCGTAAGGTCTACTTACTTGTGATTAGTAGGAAAGCTTCCACATGTAGCGACGCATGGTCAGCGGGTGCTGACGGGCCTCGGCGATCTGGTTGCCGTACTCGCGCATAACGGCGAGGTGCAGCAGCGGGTTGAAGTAGGTGACGACGCTCGCCGGCACGGCGTCAGCCAGGCCGTAGTCCTTGGAGTCGATCAGAGCGACCTTGGCGCCCATGCGCTCAAGGAAGGTGAGGGCGCGGGCGTCCATCGGACGGGTAGCGCCATCGGACATGAAGAAGACGTAGGGCTTACCCTCGGTGGAAACCTCGAACGGGCCGTGGAAGTACTCGCCGGTGTTGTAGGCGGCGGCGTCGATCCACTGCATCTCGGTGAACAGGAAGGCGGCGTGAGAATAAGCCATCTTCTCGGAGGCACCGGAAGCCATGAAGTAGATCATCTTGTCGTCCTTGAAGTCCTCGGCGAACTTCTTGGCGAGCTTCTTGCAGGACTGAGCGGCGTTCTCGCAGAGGTCGAAGACGTTGGTGAGGCCGGTGATCATGTCCTCGTAGTGGTCATAGCCCTCGGTCTGCTGAAGGATCTCGAGAGCAAGAGCGATGGCATAGCCGGGCTTCTCGCACTTGGCAGCGTAGTTGGCGTGGAAGCCGTGGATGATGACGTGGTCGGCGTCGACGGTCAGAGCGGAGCCGGCCTTGTTGGTGAGGGAGACGACCGGGCAGTTGTGCTTCTTGGCGGTCTTGTTGGCCTCGACGGTCTCGGGCGTGGAGCCACCGAGGGAGCAGGTGATCACGAAGGTGTGCTCGTTGACCCAGGAGGGCGTGTCGTAGTTGAACTCGTTTGCGGTGAAGATCTGAACGTTCAGCTTGTCCGTGTTGTTGGCCAGGAAGTACTTGGCGGGGTAAAGGTCGGACATGGAAGCGCCGCAGCCAACGAAGGCGACGCTGTGGATCTCGTGGTTGGACAGGACGTCAGCGACGATCTGCTTAGGGAGGTTAAGGTCGATCTCGTACATCTGACACATTCCTTTCGATTTTTGCGGCGCCACTTTGCCGGACGTGCGCAGGATTACCGTGATTTGGACCGATTCGCCGGCCCATTGAAGATGTGACATAGGGACTGTCCCTTTGACACATTTAGGGATGGGAGCCTGCCTGGGGTATGGGATGCCAGGCAGGCTCCCCGGGGAAAGCGGTTAGACGCTTGGGCGCGACTAGGCCAGGATGCCGGCCGCGGAGAGGGCGATGCCGCCCACGATGGCGATCACAAGAAGCCAACCGGTGTTGACGTTCTTCTTGATGAGCCAGTACATAAGGCCGGTGAGGCCAAGGGAAATCATCTGGGGCATCATGCCGTCCAGGATGTCCTGGATCACGACGGTGCCGTCAGCGAACTGCAGCGGGGTGGTGGCGCCGATCAGCGTAGCGATCATGCCGCCCACGGACATAAGACCCACGATGCCGCAGACATACATGAGCTTCTCCATGAGGTCGCCGCCCTGAAGCTTGCTCAGGTACTCGTGGCCGCCCTGATAGCCCATCTTGGCTGCGAACCAAGTGATCAGCACGGAGGGCACGATGGAGATGAGCATGGCCAGGATCGGGCCCATGATGGAGCCCTGCTGAGCCAGCTGAACGCCCAGACCAAAGGCGATAACGCGGATGGTGCCCTGGAATAAGGAGTCACCAATACCGGAAAGCGGGCCCATGAGGGAGGTCTTGACCGCGTTGATCGAATCGGGATCGAAGTTCTCGGGATCCTTGGCGTACTCCTCCTCCATGGAGGCGGCGAGGCCCAGGACGAAAGCGCTCGTCTGCGGAGTGCAGTTGTAGAACGCCATGTGACGGCGGTAAGCCTCTTTCTTAGCAGCAAGCTGCTTGGGGTCGGACTCATCCGGATAGAGGCGATCGAGCGTGGGAACCATGCCATAGAGGAAGCCCATGTTCATCTGACGCTCGTAGTTCCAAGAGGCCTGGATGGCCCAGGAGCGCCAGAAGAACTGGCTGACCTTCTTGTTCAGGGACACGTCCTTGGTTGCGGTTGCCATAGTGTGTTCCTCCTTAGTCTTCGTCGTCTTCGAGCGGATCGTAGTCGGAATCGACACCGGCGGCTGCATGGGAACCGTTGAACTTGAAGCCCATGAAGACGACAGCCAGGCACACACCGATCAGAGCGACCGCGATGACGGACAGGTTGAGGTAAGCGGCGAGCAGGAAGCCGATGAACAGGAACGGAGTCATACCCTTCTTGATCATCATGGTGAGCAGCAGGGCCAAGCCGTAGGCGGTCATGATCTTGGTCGAAACGTTAAGACCAGTGGACAGCCACTCGGGAACCATGTTGACGATGGCCTGAACCAGGTCGGTGCCAACAAAGACGGCGAGGAAGATCGGCAGGAAGTACATGACGGCGTACAGACCAGTGCCGACGCAGATGTGCATACGGTAGGCAGTCTTGAACTTTCCGTTATCGATCGCGCTATCTGCCACATGGGTGAGGGCGGCGATGATGGAACGGAACACGATGCCGAGGAGCTGACCCAGGACGGCGACCGGGATGGCGATCGTCATGGCGGTCTCGGCGGAAGCATCGGTCAGGCACGCAAAGGCAGCGGCCACGATGCCGCCCAGGACCATATCGGGCGGAACGGCAGCACCGACCTGCACCAGGCCCATGGACACGAGCTCGACGGCGGCACCGACGGCAAGGCCGGTGGGCACATCGCCCAGCAGCAGACCGACGAGCGTAGCGCCAACGAGGGGCTGCTCGAAGTTAAGACGACCGAGCAGGCGGGAGTCCCACATGCAGAACACGCCGACGAGGCCGACGAGCACCGCACTGATGAACGTATTCATACCCTTCTCCTTTCAGTCAGGCAAAAGCCTGGTTGACTACAGCTTGGCGTCGATGTCGACGCTCTGATACGTGGGGGTCTGCTGGACATAGAGCTTGATGCCCATGTCGAGCAGCTGGTTGATGTCGGCCTTCTGCGTGGCGTCGAAGAAGACGGAGCTGTCCTTGCCGCCGACCTGATCGGCACCGTCGTGGTTGGCGGTGGCGCCCAGGTTGATGGCGTCGAGCTTGTAGCCCTGGCAGAACTGCAGCATCTCGGCAGTGTTGCCAAAGACGAACATGACGCGCTCGCCGAGGGTGTTGAGCTTGTCCATCTTGGCGAGGGCACGCTCGACGGTGAAGACGTTCAGGCGCACGCCCTGGGGCTTGGCCAGCTTAAGAGCGCCCTTCTTGATGTCATCGTTGGCGGCAGCGTTGTCGACGACGATGATGCGCTCGGCCTGAACCTTGGTGGTCCAGGTAAAGACGACCTGGCCGTGCAGCAGACGGTAGTCAAGACGTGCGAGGACGATCTTGGCGGGACCGGAGCTGTGACGGGACGCCTTGGCCTTCTTGGCGGGAGCCGCGACGGCCTCGACCGGTGCGTTGGGGTTGGTCAGACCAGTGCGGGCCTCGTTGATGAGGGCCGCGAGCTCGGTGCCCTTGACGGGGGCGGGGCTCATAGCGAGCGTGAGCGCCAGCGGGATGTTGAAACCGCTGACAACCGTGAACTTCGTGCCGTTCTTGGAAAGCTCGACCATGCTGTTGTTGACCGAGCTGCCGAGCATATCGGTCAGCACATAGACGGTGTCGTCCGCGTTGAACGTGGCGATCATGGCGTCCACCTTATTGGTGATGGGCTCCTTGTCGTCACGAGCAAGCGACACGACGTGGACGTTCGACACGTCGCCGAGAACCATCTCGAGCGTGTCTTTGGCGCCTGCGGCCAGGCCGCCATGAGATGCGAGAATGATCTGATTCATCTTGCCTCCTCCTTTTCGTTATGGTCATTATAACGTCTTATACGCTACTTACATTGATAATTAGTATAAAGACCGTTCGCGGTTAAAAATCGACCGTTTACGGGTTTAACGTGCTCGAAACATTGGGGCTGGGTAGGCGGGCACTGGCTGGATAACCCCAGGTCGGATGCCGCACGCAATTCCCTATCGCACGAAGTACCAGGGACTTTCCTGTACGGTGGGCTCCAGCGCGATGCCGGTGCGTTCCTTAAACAGATCCATGTCCTGCGATTTCTCCGTCCACCACGCGTTGGGCTTAAAGGTCATGCTCTCAATGACATGACCGACAAACACACTGTTGCGCAGCTTGGAGAAGTCGGTATTCATAATCAGGATGGACGCGAGCACCAGCACGATGCCCAGGACTTTGATCGCGCCGGCGGGCTCGGCGTAGACACCAATGCCCAGCAGTACGGTGACAACTGTCTCGAATGACATTACGACGGGAACTTTCGACGTCTCGAGCCCCATGGACAGACCCTGCATATATAAGATGTAAGCCACGGCTGTGGGGATGAGTCCAAAGCCAAGGAACAGCAGCAGCAGCTGTGGCGACATTGCCGCGGCGACATCCGGCCACGGAGCCGCGATAGCTGCCATAACCGCACCGCCAAAAACAAAGCCCCAAAACGTGACAGCCAGTGGGTGGACCGTCTTGGTTGCTATTCGGCTAAACACCGCGAGCGACGCACCACAAAGGCCTGCAATCACACCCGACGTGACGCCCCAAACCGAAAAATGAAAACCGGAAAGGTCGCCATTGGTCACTGCAAGCACGCAGCCAACGATATTAAAGACAATGGCAACGAGCTTGTTAGGGGTCACGTCCTCGCGATAAAGCACGCGGCCGAGCATGACGCCAAACACCGGCGAGGTGTAGAGCAGCACCGAGGCCGTGGACATGCCCACCTCGCCCATGCACTCGTAATAGCAGGTGTTGGCGGCGGCCAAACCGACGATACCGACAAGCGCGCAGGGAACAAGCTCTTTAGGGCTTGCCTTGAACAGGGCCAGCGGACCCTGAGCCACGGTAGACCCCTCACCCGGGCGGCAGCCCATAAACATCAGGACCGGCGCCAAGATAAGCGCTCCGACCAACAAGCGAAAGGCAGCCATGCTCTGGGACGAAACGCCCATGGCCGAGATGCCGTTTACAAAGATTCCGATGCTGCCCCACATAAGCGCGGCGATCAGCACCAGCACATAGCCCAGATTGCTTTTCTTCAACGCAGCCTCCTCGGTATTGTTTCCAATATGTTTCACACTACGTTATAGTCGTTATATACATTTTTCAAGCCACAAATCGCCGAACGGAAAAATCTGCTCCCCCACATACTCATTGGGGACGTACTTAAACGACTAGTCCTTAAACGACTAGTCATTGGGGACGTTCCTGAATGACTAGTCGTTTAAGAGCGTCCCCAACGACTAGGACCAACTTGGTGCAAAGTAACCCGCCCCCAATGCACCGGCCCCTTGACAGACACGGCGACGCCGACGTTTTGGCAACGTCAGCGAGCGCCCGTCATTTGAGCCAAGGTGCCGTGAAATGAAAAGGCGCTGACCTTTTGGTCGCGCCTTTGAAATTGAACGGCAGATTGGCCAAATGCCGGGCGCGCAGCGTCGGCTGGTCCGCCGTTCGGTAGAACGGCGGAACTAATACTCGAGCTTCCACATGTAGCGGCGCGTCATATAGTCCTTGTGGGTGACGGCAGAGAGTGCACGCATGTAGACGTTGTTGAGGATCGGCGCGAAGATCAGGTGGTTGAAGTACTCGCTCACGCTGTCCTTGATGTCGTTGAGGCCGAGCTCCTTGGCGTCGAGCTGATAGACGCGCTCGCCACCGTACTGGTTGACGAAGCGGATGCCGCGCTCGTCGTTGCAGCGGCTGCGGCCGACGCTGATGAGCTGGAACAGCGAGGTACGCTTGTCCAGGATCTCGAAGGGGCCATGGAAGAAATCGCAGGTGTTGATGGTGCAGGAGTCGATTTGCAGCATCTCCTGCACGTTGCAGATACTAAAGACGTAGGCGGCACCAAAGAGCGGACCCTGAGCCATCACGTTGATGCAGGGCTTGTCGGCGTTCTGCTCGGCCCACTTGGCAGCAAGCGGACGGGTGTACTCGACGGCCTTGCGATAGATGGGGTCGACCAAGTCGAAGGCGGCCATGGCGGTCTCGTACTCGGCATAGCCCTCGGTCTGCTGCGTGAGCTCCATGGCGATCATGGTCACGACGGCGGAGTTGGTGCGGCCCATGCAGGACTCGTCGACGGCCAGGCTGTCGTACTGGATCTTGTAGTCGCAGACCTCGGTGAGGGCGGATTCGTCAACATAGATGGCGATGGTGCTGGCGCCGTGGTCCTTGGCGACCTGGGCGGCGACGATAGTCTCCTTGGTGCCGCGCATGGACACGACGACGGCTAAGGTGTTCTCGTTAACGTAGGCAGGGGTGGCGTGCACGAACTCATTGCTGGTGTAGCTGGAGCTCACGACCTGCGTGGCCTCGTGCTCCATAAAGTACTGGGCAGGATAGTTACCGCCGTTGGATCCGCCGGCGCCAATCCACACGACGCGCTTGATGCCGCCCTTGTCTGCCTTGTCGGCCAAAACCTGGGAGACGACATCCTTAACCTGTTCCTGAGTAGTCATCATGCATCAGCCTTTCTTCTCGTTTGATGCTCATCACAGGCATACAAGTTACATACATGTTTTGGTTATGTCGACTAGTTGTATGCTATATTTGTCTTAGAAATTTTACTGCTGTGATTTTCGGTAGCTTGTTACCAGCAGTTTTATTGTTTTATTGAATACATGCTTGCTTAGGTAAGCATACAGGTTAGATATAGGTTGGCAATATGGGCGTCACATCTAAAAAGAAACTGACCCAATACGAGCGCTTGGCGAGCACGCTGCGCGATCGCATCGCTGCCGGCACGTATGCGCGCGGAGACAAGCTGCCCTCCGAGATGGAACTCATGGACGAATCGGGGCTGTCACGCAGCACCGTACGCCACGCCCTTAAGGTGCTCGTTGATGAGGGCCTGGTGCGCACCGAGCGCGGGCGTGGCGCCTTTGTGGCCGACACGCCCGCGCTCCACGAGAACAACCTGGTGTTTTCGAGCTATACCAAGCAGGTCGAAGGCCAGGGCATGAAGCCCACCACGCGCACCGTGGACTCGGGCTTTGCCAAGGCGGCCGGCAGCATAGCTAAGTTCTTTGACGCCGCCGTGGGCAGCAAGCTCGTCAAACTTGTCCGCCTGCGCTACCTGGACGACGCGCCGCTGTGCCTGGAGACCACCTACCTGCCGCCAAGCTTCGAGACGCTCATCGATCGCGATATCAACGGTTCGCTCTACGCCACGCTGCGACAGGAGTTCCATCGCGCACCGGCACAGGGGCATAAAACCTTTGAGGTGTGCTATGCCTCGCAAAACGAGGCGTTTTTGCTCAACGTTGAGCGCGGGCAGGCGCTGATCCTAATCACCGACTACGTCTACGACACCGACGGCCGACCGCTCCATGTCTCCAAGCGCATCCAACGCACCGACCGCGCCAAATACACCGAACCCATCGGCTAACCTGCCAAAATAAACCTGTCCCTAAATGGTAGGTTTGGGGAGGTCGGGGAACCAGGTTGGTTTGGGCTGGTTGGGTGTGCGCTCGGCCAGGACCAACTCCATCCAACACATGTCGTACCAGCGACCGAACTTTTGGGCGCAGCGGTCGAAGGCACCCACCAGGCGGTAGCCCATATGGGCATGGAAATCCTGACTGTTGTGCGTCAGATATTCGTCGTCCTTGTCGTGCGGCACGGCGATGAGGGCGCACATGTTGGTGATGCCCATCGCAATCAGGCATTGCTTGAGCGCATCGTGCAGCTTGCGGCCCAGCCCGCCGTGGCGCACATCGCGCGCCAGGTAGATCGACGTCTCGACCGACCAGTCGTATGCCTCGCGGCTGTTGAGCGGGCTCACATAGGCATAGCCTACCGGACGCCCGTCCAGCTCCATCACCAAATACGGGTAGCGCTTGAGCGTACGCTCGATACGCCCGGCGAACTCCTCAACGCTCGGCACCTCGTATTCGCAGGTAATCGCCGTATGGCGCACATACGGCTCATAGATGGCAAGCAACGCCGGCGCATCGTCGGGCGTCGCCAGGCGAATCGTCGGCTCGGACATTTCGGTCATACAACCCTTCCCCCTCAAAAACAAAGGCTGCCCTGCGCCAAGCTCAGGCGCAGGGCAGCCCCTTGTCACTACATCAGGCTACAGGACAGCCGCCAACGCGTCGATGTCCTCCTGCGTCGTGGCCCAGCTGGTGCAAAAGCGCACCACCGTGTGGGTCTCGTCGTACTTTTCCCAGTACTCAATCGAGGCATGCTCGCGAATGCGGCCCATGTCCTCGTTGGGCAGAATCACAAACTGCTGGTTGGTCGGCGTCTCCAAGAAGAACTGGTAGCCGCGCTCGTGCAGCACGCGACGCAGCGCCTGAGCGGTCTCGATCGCCTGGCGACCAATCTCAAAATACAGGCCGTCGGTAAAGAGCGCCTCAAACTGCACGCCCGTCAGGCGGCCTTTGGCAAGCAGCGCGCCATGCTGCTTAATACGCGGAATGGGATGCGCCGGGGCGTGCATACCGCAGAACACCACAGCCTCGCCGCAGAGCGCGCCGCACTTGGTACCGCCGATGTAGAACACGTCGCACAGCTGCGCCAGCTCGGGCAGGGTAATGTCGCACTCATCGGCCGCCAGCGCATAGGCCAGGCGGGCGCCATCCACAAACAGCGGAATCTCGCGCTTCTGGCACACTGCGTGAATCGCCGCGAGCTCGGCCTTGGAGTACAGCGTGCCGTACTCGGTCGATAGGCTCACGTACACGGCACCCGGAAACACCGTGTGCTCGTAGCTCTCGTTTTCGTAGAACACCTGGATATAGTTCTCAAGGTCCTCGGCGTGCATCTTGCCCTCGTAGCCGGGGATGGTGAGCACCTTGTGGCCGCCAAACTCGATGGCGCCCGCCTCGTGGCAGGCGACGTGGCCGGTCTCGGCAGCAACGACGCCCTCGTACGGCGCGAGCAGCATGTCGATCACCGTCGCGTTGGCCTGCGTGCCGCCCACCAGAAAAAACACGTCGGCATCGGGGGCCTGACAGGCCTCGCGGATAAGCTGCTTGGCACGCTCGGTATGCGCATCGGTACCGTATCCGGGCTGCGGCTCCATATTGGTGTCGACGAGCGCCTGCAGCACCGCCGGGTGTGCGCCGTGGGAATAATCGTTGTTAAACGCGAGCATGGCAATCCTCTCTTACCGGGTATCGGCCAGATGATTCAAACGGAGCTATTGTACGCCGCTGGGATAGGCAATGCGCGCGGCAAGGCACTCAAGTGCCAGCACCAGAGCAAAACCGCAGCTCACATCACTCAAAAAGTGCGCTCCGATCACGATGCGGCCAAACGCGACGAACGCCACAACCGCAGCCGCCGTCCAAAAGACCACACGACGACGCGACGGCTTTTCCTTAAAGGCCGCTGCGGGAAGCCCGGCGAGCATAAGGCCGATCGCCGCGTGTGCCGCGTGTCCGCTCGCAAACGACTTAAAGCCGTCCTTGACTACACCGGCGGCAATATAGGCCCGCTTGTCGGGGTTGCCGATCACCCACCACGGCTGAAACTCGAGCCCCGGCGTCACCTCGACCACGCGCATGCGCGGGCGCGACCACAGCGGCTTGACGATCACGTTGAGGATGATGGCCTGAGCGACCCACACGGCAAGCACCATGAGCGCCCAGCGTGTGAGCTCGTCGGTCTCGGTCGTGCGCGTGAGGCGATAGACGATAAGGTTGGCGACGATGGCCAGCACAAACGTCAGCACCAACTGAGCCACGATGAGTTTGCCGCCAACCCTCAGGGACGAAACGATCTCGTAGCCGGTCAGGCCAACATTGACGAGGATGCCGAGCACGGCGAGCCATTTGCTCCCCCTGGAGTCGGGACGCACCGCGCGCACGAGCATAACGCCCGCGACGCTCGCCGTCAGCTCAAACGGCAGCTCGCCGGTCGCCTCGATAAAGCGGCCGTACATACTGCCGATGTTGAACAGCGCGCTCGAGATCTGATAATCGAAGAAACTGCCCACGCCCAGGCAGAGGGCAAGGATAACCGCGATAGCAGCGGCATCTTTCTTATAGATGTACCCGAACATGCTTTCCTTTCGATGGAACCAGATTGCCCAAATGGGGCGTTTACGACGTCGACCCGTTAGTCATCGTCGGACGTACCCAGCTGCTGCAGCAGCATGAGTGCCGCGGCCACGGGGCCGGTACCGTCGTTGGCGTCGAGACCGCGACCCAGGCCGCTGCCCGCGCCGGCGCCCGCCTTGTAGGGCACCGACAGTTTGCGGCTCTTGGGGAAGTTTACCGCGCCATAGCGGGTCTTAAGCTCATAGGCCACCTTCTTGGGAACGTCGACGCCCAAAAACGTGATGCGACCGCCGCTGAGCGTAACGCTCTCGAGCCCCAGGCGCTCGCCGCGAATGCGGATTCGCGCGCGATTGAACAGGTTGAGTCCCGCCAACGGCAGCTCGCCATGCGCGGCCTCGGTCTCTTCCTGCACCTCGTCGATGCTCTCCAGGTCCCCGGCCGCCGCAAGCTTACGGTATACGAGCACGCGCTGATCCACCGCCGGCAGGTACTCCTCGGACAAGAAGTAGTCGGCCGGCAGGTTAATACCCACGCTCGCCGCCTCCACACCGGCATCGTCGTCGCCGCGCGCCTCGACCACGGCCTGGCCCAGCATCTGCGTAAACAGGTCAAAGCCCACGCTCGACAGGTTGCCGTGTTGCTCGGCGCCCATGAGCGAGCCGGCGCCGCGGATCTCCAGGTCGCGCATGGCGATGCGCATGCCGCTGCCCAGGTCCTGGAACTCGGAGAGTGCGGTCAGGCGTGCCGTAGCCTCCTCGGTGAGCGGCAGCTCGCCCGGGAACATAAAGTACGCGTAGGCTTGCGTGGCAGAACGGCCCACGCGGCCCTTGAGCTGGTAGAGCTGCGCCAGACCCAAGCGCTGCGAATCCTCGATGATGAGCGTGTTGGCGGTCGCGTTGTCGATGCCGCTCTCCACGATGGTCGTGGCGATGAGCACGTCGATCTTTTTGGTCGCGAACTCGATCATCACGTCCTCGACCTCGCGCGGGCTCATCTTGCCGTGCGCCACGCCCACGCGCGCCTCGGGCGCGGCCTCGTGCACGCGTGCCACGGCGTCGTCGATGGTCTTGACGCGGTTGGACACGTAGTACACCTGGCCGCCGCGGCCCACCTCCAGGCGAATCGCCGCGCTCACCACGTCGGGGTCGTACTCCCCCACGTGCACGATCACGGGGCGTCGCCCGGTCGGTGGCGTGGTGATCAGGCTCATGTCGCGCACGCCGCTCGTGGCCATCTGCATGGTTCGCGGAATAGGCGTTGCCGAAAGCGTGAGCACGTCAATCTGCTCGCGCAGGTTTTTGAGCTGCTCCTTGTGCTGCACGCCAAAGCGCTGCTCCTCGTCGATGATCACCAAACCTAGGTTCTTGGGGTTCACATCGGCCGAAAGCAGGCGGTGCGTGCCGATGAGCACGTCGATCGTGCCCTCGGCAAACGCCTTGAGCGCGCGCTTCTGCTGCGCCGGCGTGCGAAAGCGGCTGAGCACCTCGACCTCGAGGCCAAACGGGGCAAAGCGCTCAAAGAAGGTCTCGTAGTGCTGTTGGGCCAGAATGGTCGTGGGGCAGAGCACCATGACCTGACGGCCGGAGTCCACGCACTTAAACGCCGCGCGCAGGGCAACCTCGGTCTTGCCAAAGCCCACGTCGCCGCACAGCAGGCGGTCCATGGGCTTGGGCGCCTCCATGTCGGCCTTAATATCGGCGATAGCCTCCAGCTGGTCGCGCGTCTCGTCGTAAGGAAAGCTCTCCTCCATCTCGATCTGCTCGGGCGTGTCGGGCGGGCAGGCGATACCGGTAATCGAAGAACGGCGCGTATACAGATCGACCAGGTCAAACGCCAGCTTTTTGGCGTTCTTGCGCGCCTTGTTGGTGGCACGCGTCCAGTCGGCGGTGTTGAGCCTAGTCAGGCGCGGCTTGTCGCCGTCGGGACCAACATAGCGCGTGATGCGGTCGACCTGCTCGAGCGGCACGTAGAGCTTGTCGCCGTCGGCATATTCCAGCAAAAAGTAGTCGCGCTCCTTGCCGCCCACTTCCTGGCGCGCGATCTCGCTAAAGAGCGCGATGCCGTGGGTAGCGTGCACCACGTAGTCGCCCGGCTTAAACGGAAACGTAATCTGCGTAATGTCCACCTTGCGACGGCTGCGCACGCGGTTGGCGTCCATGCGGGCATTGAGATCGGCGATCGAGAACACGGCTAGGTTGGCATCGGGCACCACCACGCCCTGCGGCAGGGCAGCATCCACAAAGGTCACGCGTCCGCGCGAGATGGTGGGTACGGCAGCACCGGCGGCAGCCTGGGCGGCGCCCGCCTCGAGCGATCGGGCGTTGAGCGCATCGACGCGGCGCTCGCGGATCGAGGCATGGGCCTCCTGGCGGGCAGCACGGTCGGCAGAATCTGCCGCTGCCACGCGTACGCGCTCGCCAATAACACCGGCGTTTTCGGGGGCGGCCGTCAGCGACTCCTCAAAGGTAATGCCCTCGTCGCCAAAGGTGAGCTCCATCGACTCGCGCGCTCCGCGGTCGGGAATGGCAAACACGCAGGCATAGCGCTTGCCCACGACTTCCTGAACGCGCGTCATAAAGCGGTTGTCCGAGCCCGCGATAGCCGGCTGCTCAATCTTGAGCTCTGCCGTAACCGCACCGCCGGCGCGGATCAGACTCACGTAGTTCAGGCGCTGCTGAGCACCAAAGTCGAGCTGCTGGGCGCGCACGTACAGGCCGTCCAAGCGGTCAATCCCCGCCTCGCCGGCGCGCGCCTCGATATCCTCGTAGGCACGCAGGCAGTCGTCGAACAGCGAGCGCGGCTCGGACAGAACCACAAGCGCCTTGCCGCTCACGTGCGCCAACGGGCTCACGGTCTGGCCGTACATCACCGGCAAAAAGCGGTCGAGCTCGGGTGTGACGATACGCGCATCAACCATCTCGAGCAGTGCCGCCAGCTTGCTGTCGCTCTGGCTTGCGCGATAGAGCGCCACGTGCATGTTGTGAACGGCTTCGTCGGTAAGCGCCAGCTCGCGGCACGGGAAGATCTCGATGCTGTCCTCGTTGCCGATGGTTTGGCCCGTAGAGCTCACCATACGGCGAATGCGATCAATTTCGTCGCCAAAGAACTCAATGCGCACGGGCGCTTTCTCTTGTGCGGGGAATACCTCGACGGTGTCGCCGTGCACGCGGAACAGGCCGGGTGCGTCGGCGGCGCCGGCATTGGTATAGCCCATGCCCACCAGGCGCTGCGGCACTTCGCCAAAAGGAATCTCCTCGCCCACCGCAAAGGTCGTGGACTCCCAGTAGCGGCTCTCGACTGGCGGCACGCAACGCAGCAATGCACGGGCCGAGGCAACCATGATGCAGTTGTCCCCGCGCACGATACGCCCCAGAGCCTCGCAGCGCTGCGCCACCACGGCATCGTCGGGCGCCTGCTCGCGCCACGGATAGTCCTTGCGCTCGGAAAAGCGGCACACGTGCGCCAGGCCCACGTAGGCGGCCAGGCTGCGCGCGGCGCGATCGGCCGCGTCCTCGCCGCTCACAATGTAGACCGTAGGGCGCGGGCGGCGCGCAAACTGAGCAGCCGCCATAAGCGTGCGGCCCGACTGCGACACGGCCAGCGTCACATCCTCGCCGGCGTCGAGCCCGGCCTCGACGGTCTGCAAGGCCTCGGCAGTGTAGAGCTGCGCGGCTATACGGTGAATGAGCATGCTGTTCCTCCGGCATCGCAACGCCAAAAGCCCGCCGGGGCAAGCTCGGCGGGTCTTACGTCAAAAGTATTGATTATCATTGTAGCGCATGAGGTGAACACGCCAGCGCACGCCAAACAGCTACCCCAAAACGCGCATGCTCGGGCAAAGATCTGCCAGCGGGCACTCGTCGCACTTGGGTTTGCGGGCGTCGCAGATCTCGCGGCCAAAGGTGATCCACTGGTGGTTGACCGACTCCCAATACTCGTGCGGCAAGATCTTGAGCAGATCCTGCTCGGTCTTGAGCGGCTCTTTGGCGTGCGTCTTGGGACTCAGCATCAGACGGTGCGCGATGCGGTTGACGTGCGTATCGACCGCGATGCCCTCGACAATGCCAAACCCCACGTTGAGCACGATGTTCGCCGTCTTGCGCCCAACGCCCGGCAGCTTGACAAGCTCCTTCATGTCGGCCGGCACCTCGCCGCCGTAATCGGCGACAATCATCTGTGCGGCCTCCACGGCGTGCTTGGCTTTGCTCTTATAGAAGCCGAGCGACTTAATGGTATCTGCCACATCGGCAACGCTCGCCCCCGCCATGGCCTCGGGCGTGGGCCACTGGGCAAACAGCTTCGGCGTCACCTTGTTGACCTGCGCGTCGGTCGTCTGCGCCGAGAGCAACACCGCTATGAGCAGCCTATAGGGATTCTCGTGGTCCAAAAAACACTCAACCGGGCCATAGCGACGGTTAAGGCGCTCGCACACCTCAACGGCGCGCTCGCGCTTGGCGGCATTGGTCTCGCGTGGCATAACGACTCCTCGAATCAGCGGCATAACTTACCTATGGGCACGATTGTCCCACGTATGGGGTCTTTACGCCTCCAAAAATGCGCCGGTCTGGCGGCCCCACAAGCTTGCGTACTCGCCGCCTGCCTCGACAAGCTGCGCATGCGTACCGTCCTCGACAATCTCGCCGTCCGCCAGCACCACGATGCGGTCGAGCGCCGCCACGGTGGACAGGCGATGTGCCACCACAATGGAGGTACGGCCGCGCATCAGGTTCTCAAGCGCCTCCTGCACCAGCGCCTCGGACTCGCTATCCAGGGCAGAGGTCGCCTCGTCGAGCACCAGAATCGGCGCGTCGGTGAGGATGGCACGGGCGATGGCCACGCGCTGGCGTTGGCCGCCCGAAAGCTTAACGCCGCGCTCGCCCACCATGGTGTCAAAGCCCCGGGGCAGGCGGTCGATAAACTCCAGGGCATTGGCCAAGCGGGCCGCCTCGCGGATCTGTTCGTCGGTGGCGTCGGGGCGGCCGTAGGCGATGTTCTCGCGAATGGAGCGGTGAAACAGCAGTGCCTCCTGCGGCACGTAGGCAACCTGGCGGCGCAGGCTCTGCTGCGTGCAGCGCGAGACATCCTGACCGTCCACGAGTACGCGACCCCCCTGTACGTCGTCCAGGCGCAGCAGCAACTTGGTGAGCGTCGTCTTGCCCGAGCCCGATTTGCCCACCAGGCCCACGCGCTGACCCGCCGCCACATGGAGCGTCAGGTCGTCGAACACGCTCTCGCCCGCCGCGGCGTCACGGTATGCAAAGCTCAGGTGCTCAAAATCAATCGCGCCCTCGCCCACCTTGAGCTCGGGAGCGTTCTCGTCGTCTGCCACCAGACGCGGCTCGTCCAGCACGCGCGTCATCTCGGCCGCATCGCCCAGCGCGCGGTTGATGCGCTGCATCATGGAGCTTACGTAGTTCAGACGCATGGTGAGGTTGTACGTATAGGTAAAGATCATGACGAGCGCGCCGGCAGAGATGCCAAACCACGCGTTGCCGCCCGCGACGAACACGCTCACCACGGCCATGGTGATGACGATAAGGCCCGAGGTCGTAAAGTTGCGCTGCATCATGGCGTGCATCGAAACCGTCTCGGCGTCGCGCGCGGCGCGGTCGGCGCTATCGAACAGGTCGCGCTCAAAGTCTTCGCGCCCGCAGGTCTTGACGGCCAGGATGTTCGTGACCGCGTCGGAAAGCACGCCCGACAGCTTGTTCTGCGCGGCGGACGTCGCGGCCGAAAGCGGCATGATGCGCTTATACATGAGCCAGACAAACGCAATGTAGACGACCATAATGCCCACCAGGATCACGGTAAACGTCGGTACCACCGGAGCGAGCGCCGCCACCGTGCAGACAACCGAGGTGATAGTGGGAATGAGCGAATACACCGTCACGTCCACCAGCCCCGTGTAGCCGCTCATAAAACGGCTCGTCTGGCTCACAAGCGATCCACCAAAACGGCTGGTGTGGAATGTCATGGATTGATTGGAGAGCGTGTCGAAGCACAGGCGCGCCAAGTGATAGTTACCCGCAATCTCGAGCTTGTAGACGGTGTAGTCCTGCAGCTTGGAGAGGATTTGGCCCACTAGGTTAACGAGCACAAGCGCCAGAATGTAGGGGCCAAAGACCTCAAACACCCGGTCGCCCGCCACGGGGCCGGCCTGGACGCGGTCGACGATAAGCGCCATCACGTAGGTGTTGGCAAACGTGAGCAAAAAGATGTAGCCCGCCGACGAGAACACCGAGAGAAAGACGATCAGCGGCTGCGTGCGCGTGACGCCCCAAAAACGCTGTAGCGTGCGGCGCACGGTTGAGCGTTTGAGCGGACTGGTGCTTCTCTGTGACATGGGCTTCCTTTCACATCTGGCGGGGCTAAACGTCATTGTTGCATACTAAAGCGCACTTCAGGCAAGCACGATGCGAAAAGCAGCGGGGTGCCCGCGTTTGCGCCGGCGCCCCACCGTCTTGTTGTAATTATTCCTCGTCTTCTTGATCTGTGAGAAGGCCCGCGGGCGTGAGTCCCAAGATCTCATCAGCTTGGTCGGCGTCTTCCAGCGCGTCGATGTCCTTGAGCTTGCGCTCCATGACGTTGGTGCGCGTGGTGATGATGCCCTCGACCGTCTTTCCCGCGGTCTCGATTTGCTGCTGGGCGCGGCGCAGCGCCGCCTGATAGCGCGGCAGCTCGGCCTTGACGGCAGAAAGCACGCGCAGCACGTCATCGGTGCGTTTTTGCAGCCTAAACGTCTGGTAGCTCATCTGTAGACTGTTAAGGATAGCCGCCATGGTGCTGGGACCGGCAACGTTGACGTGATAGTCGCGGCCCAGGGTCTCGATAAGTCCCGGACGACTGACAACCTCGGCGTACAGCCCCTCAAACGGCACGAACATAATGCCAAAGTTGGTCGTTGCCGGCACACTCAGGTACTTTTCGCAGATGTCCTTGGCCTCGCGCTTGACCATGGCGTCGAGCGTCTTACGCGCAGCGGCGACGGCCTCAGCGTCACCCGACTCCTGGGCGTCGAGCAGATGCTCATATGCGTCACCCGGGAATTTGGAGTCGATCGGCAGCAGCACGGGATCGCCCTCGTCTACCGGCAGCTTGACGGCAAACTCAACGCGCTCCGAGGCGCCGGGCTTGGTGGCGACGTTTTCCAGATACTGGTCGGGCGTGAGGATGTCCGCCAGGATTGCACCCAGCTGCACCTCGCCCAAAATGCCACGCGCCTTTACGTTGCCCAGCACGCGCTTAAGGTCGCCCACGCCGGTGGCGATGGACTGCATGTCGCCCAGGCCCTTGTACACGGCCTCGAGCTGGTCGCTCACCTGCTTAAACGATGCCGACAGGCGATCGTTGAGCGTGCGGGAGAGCTTCTCGTCCACCGTCGCGCGCATCTGATCGAGTTGCACGTTGTTGTCTTTGCGGATAGCACCCAGCTGGGCATCGACCGTCTCGCGCACCTTGTCCAGGCGGTGCTCGATGCCCTCGCGGTTGGCACCGAGTTGTTGGGCCGTCTCGCGGCGCAGGTCATCCATCCGGTCACCAGCTTGCGAAAACTCGCGTGCGATGTTCAGGTAACGTTGCTGCTCCACGGCCGCATCTGTCGTCTGCTGCTGCGCGATGGCATTGGCCGTGCGGCGGGTTTCTGCCAACGCGACGTTCAGGGCATCGAGCGCGTTGTTGGCCTGCTCGAGTGCCGCCATCGCCTCCGCACCGCCATCGCTGCGCTCTCGCAGCTCGGCGCGAAGGCCCTTGAGCTGCAGGGCGCAAGCCACAGCCACTCCTACCGCTACCAAGGCGATCACGACCAGCACAATATCAACAGCAGACATAGACTCCGCCCAACAAACCCAATCGAACAATAATCGAACCGCAATCAATCTTACCCTGTCATATGCAGCGCGTGGCCGGCGGCGCATCAAGTTACCTTTGCGCTATGAATACTGGCACGCTAACTCTCCCAGCCGGCGCGGATGGTTGTTACGACATCGCCCAGGCGCTGGCCGAGAGCTGTCAAATGTTGGAGCACTTCGCTGGGCGAAGCGCCGTTGAGAATGCACGTAAGGGCATATGAGGCCAAGAAGATTGCCGCGAGTCCCAACGGGATCAGCACGATCATCGCCAGCGTACGCAGGCGCTGGGCCCAGCGACGGCGACGCGCACGACGCTTGTCGAACGCAAGCTCCTGCGCATATGAATCTTGCTGTACGGAATAGGCTCCTGGGTCCACCTCACCCGCAGACGATACCGCGGGCGCGGCGTTTTGCGCAGGAGGCTGGACGGCTGCCCCTTGCATTTGCATCTCCATAAGCCGCTGCTGTTGGCGCAGCATGCGCTCGGCTTGTTGCTGCGGGGTCTCAAGAAACAGATCCATGTTGGCCTCCTCAATAGGAGCATTCGATGCTTGCGCCCAGCATCCCGCACCATCGCGGCCGCGACAACGAAATCCGCGGCAATAGCCGCAAAGATTCTTTTGTCAGAAAACTGTCGAAAAGTTCAACAACTCCCCTACCAGCACTTTCTTTGAGCTTTTTTCGCCAGCAATCTTTTACCCTTTCGCCCTTGCGCCATCCGACCAAAACCTAACCAAAAGCTTGACGGAAATTGTGAAGACAGGGACCCCACACAAAAACGTGCCGCCCCAAAAGGGGCGGCACGCAAACTTCTAATCAGCTTTTCTGTAGCGAGCACGCAACGACCCAACGCCGGGGCGCGGGGAGGGAGGCCGGATTGCCTTCCCTCAACGCGACCCTGCGGAGCCGTGAGCGGGGAGGGAAGGCAATCCGGCCTCCTGCCCCGCGCCCCGCAGTCCACGTTCGTATCGGCGCTAGTAGTTCACCACCTGCTCCTCAAAGTACGCCTTGGGATGGTTGCAAACCGGGCACACCTCGGGCGCCTTGGCACCAACATGCAGGTGCCCGCAGTTCAGGCACTTCCACACCTTTACGCCCTCGCGCTCAAACACCTCGCCCGATTCAATGCGCTCGACGAGCTTGTTATAGCGCTCCTCATGAGCCTTCTCGACAGCGCCAACGCCACGGAACTTCGCGGCGATCTCGGCAAAACCCTCCTCTTCGGCGGTCTTGGCGAACTCGTCATACATCGTGGTCCACTCGTAGTTCTCGCCCGCGGCGGCATCGCGCAGGTTGTCCAGCGTATCCGGAACAGCACCGTCGTGCAGGTACTTAAACCACAGCTTGGCATGCTCGGACTCGTTGCCCGCCGTCTCGGCAAAGATATTCGAAATCTGAACGTAGCCGTCCTTTTTGGCCTTGGATGCATAGTAACGATACTTGGTGTGCGCCTGGGACTCACCGGCAAAAGCGGTCTCGAGGTTCTTCTTGGTTTGAGAATTCTCAAAATCCATAGGTGTACTTCCCTTCAATACGCGCCGCCCATAGACTTTGAGCGGCATTGCCTTTAGGATACCCTCATGCCGAGAATCTAAACCTTACTATCCTGTTCTGCAAATTCGCGTCATTACACACTCAGCCAGCGCTCGCCTTCGGCACGACAAAAGCCTTCGCGCTCCAGGTCGGCAAGAATGCCCGCAATAAAATCGCAACCAACCGGTTCGCGACCCGCTGCGGCCTCCATCTTGTTAACGTCTGCAACAGCTTCAACAAGCGTTATGCCCGCCGGCTGTCCGTCGCGAGCTGCAAGCAGCATGCGCACGATATGGGCACGCTTTTGCCGACGCGAGCCCTCAAACTTGGACTGGCGGCTGTAGCCCGCCGAGCGCCTAGACGGATTGGGCAGCGTCTTTTTGAGATACGCGCCGTAATCCAGCAGCGCGTAATACCACGCGCGCGGCGTATCGGCATCGTCGAGCGGCACGGCAAAGGGAGCGACCTCATCCGCCGCCGCACCGGGCGCCGCCGGGCAGGCCGCCTGGATCAACGGCACCAGCTCGCGATCGGGAACAGACGGAACGTCAGGAAAAAAGTGATGCAGAAAGACCGTGCGCACATTGGTCTCCAGGTACACTCCCGGAAGATCAAACGCAAACGACCGAATGCCCTGCGCCGTTGCGGGCCCAATACCGGGCAGCGCGACCAGGTCGCGTGTATCACGCGGAAACTCCCCATCCCAGTCCTCCACGAGTCGCTGCGCAGCCTTATGGAGCGCCAAAGCACGGCGGTTGTAGCCCATGCCCTGCCAAGCGTCCAAAACATCAGAAGGAGCGGCCTGGGCGAGAGAATGCACGGTCGGAAAGCGGTCGAGCCATGCCGGCATGCGCGTCTCTACGCGTGGAACCTGCGTCTGCTGCAGCATGACCTCGGAAAGCCAGATGATGTACGGGTCGCGTGTGCGGCGCCACGGAAGGTCGCGATAACGCAGAACCCCTTCCGAACGAATCATCGAACGAAAGGGGTCCTGAATCATAGCTATGCTCCTTATGCGGCGCTACTCCTCCCGGCAAGCACACGCGCAAACGGCATACTCGGGAAAGGCGTCGCGGTCGGCGAACTTGGGATCGACGGCGGGGAACTGGCGGCGAGCGACGACATCGTCCAGCGAAACGGAATCGAGGTAGTCACGCATCAGCGCCTGGGCCCCAGCCCACAGGGGATGATAGCAGCACGTGCCCCTGCGTGCACAGTCGCCATCGAGTGCCGTGCAATCATTCATAACCATAGGGCCCTGAACGGCCTCGACGACCTGACGGATAGTGACCTCGCTCGGGTTGACCTTAAGACGCATACCGCCGTGGACGCCACGCAGGCTCTCCACAATACCGGCCTGAACCAAACCGTGTTGGATCGAACGGGCAAACGAATACGGAACATTGACCTCTTCGGCAGCAGTGCGAACAGAAAGCAACCGCTCCGGCTCCTCGGCAAGCATCGCAAGCATGCGGAGGGCATAATCAGTCTTCCTCGATATGTCCATGTTTCCCCTTTCAAGGAATACGAACAGCTCGAACGGGCTCCGGGGCCGAGCTTACGTCGAGACGCTAAATAACCGCCGGGACAACCAAATAGTGAATTAGATGTCCGCTGAAGGTCGAATCCAAAGCAAATTACATCAGACTAGGCCTGCAGTGGAATTTAGTATAACCTAACCCCCTGTTTCATTGAACGAGTGTTGCGCAACAAACCCCCCTTGTTTAAACCGATATACTTAATTCTCTTCCGCATCTCGGAAACAAGGAGCTGAATGAAAGGGGCGACCGAGCGGTTGTCCTATTAAACGCAAAAAGCCACGTCCGAAGACGTGGCTTTAATTGCGTTGGCGGGAAGTACGGGGCTCGAACCCGCGACCTCCGACGTGACAGGCCGGCGCTCTAACCAAACTGAGCTAACTCCCCAGACAGTCGTTCGCGTTTGTTTCCGCTCGCGCGCGCTGCGGGGATTAGTATACACAGAAGTCTGTTCGCCGCGCAACAACTTTTTTGAAAATATTTTTAGGGTCCCTCCGGGAGGGTCTCCGGGGCCGGCTGGCGCGGGTTAAGTTTGCTGCTCTACAGTCCTGCGCAAGACGGAAAGCACATTAAGTGCTTTCCTTTGCGTGCGGAACTCGCGACAAACTTAACCCGCGCCAGCCGGCCCCGGAGACCCTCCCTGTCGTCACTATGTTCAACCAGTTTTGCGGGCGTGCGCCGCTGCGCGGCTAGCCCGCGTGCTCCTCGGCGGGGTTGGTCTGATTGTTCTTGTTGAAGCTCGGCCTTTGGCTCAAATGGAAACGGGGGATGCATTGTGCATCCCCCGTTTTTGTTGCGGTTAATCTAAGTCAATAAACTTGACGCTTAAGACCTTGCCGTCCTTGACGAGCATTCTGGCCATGGTGGGGCCTCGGGTGCCTCTGGGGTAGCTAGCACTGCCGGGGTTGAGGACCAAGCAGCGGCCTACTTGAGTTTCTTTGGTTACGTGAGTGTGACCGTTGATGGCTACGTCCACGGATCCCACCGGGAGGTCTTCGCGGTAGTGGGCTACGGCAAACTTAAGGCCCTCGTAGCTAAAGAGCGCCAGACGGTCCACTTCGGGGCCGTAATCACGGTAGTAGTCGTTATTGCCCAGAACCGCTCGCACGGGGGCAATGGTTCGCAGATGTTCGTAGTCCATCTCCGACGTAAGATCGCCGGCATGGATAATCAGGTCCGCGCCGCTCAACTCATCTAAAAGCGCGGGCGACAGATAACCGTGGGTGTCCGAGATGATGTCGATGCGCTTGGCGCTTGCACTGTTCATGGGATCCCTTCCGCAAAACGATTTGGTGCATTCATACAAAAGCCCCGCGGCTCCGCAGACGATTTTGGTCTACAGGGCTGCGGGGCCGGTGTGCTAGAGGCTCAGGGCCTTCTTGAGCGGTACGACGCGACGGCGCGAAACCGGTACGCGTTCGTCGACGCCCGTAATGCCCAGCTGGATAGCGCCCGAGGGAACCGTCTCGACGTCGGTAACACACGCCAGGTTAACGATATAGCGGCGGTGAACGCGGAAGAAGCCAAAATCACAGAGCTTGGCCTCGAACTGTGCCAGCGAGGTCGTCGACAAAAAACGGTCGTCGACGGTATAGATACAGGAGTAATCGTCCTTGGCCATAATGAAGCGAATGTCGTCCACGGGGATGAGCACCTTGCGGCCGCCCTTCTCCACCGGGATGCGCTCGATGGTCACCTTGCTGTCCGCAACGGGCTTCGTGCGCTGCATGACCTTCTCGATTGCACGATCCAGGCGGGCTTCCTCTACCGGCTTCATCAGATAGTCGACGGCATCCACATCAAACGCCTCAACCGCATGATCGCTGTACGCGGTCACAAACACGATCGCCGGCGGATTCTTAAGCTTATGCAGCGCCTCGGCAAGTTGCAGACCCGAAGCGCCAGGCATCGAAATATCGAGGAACACGACATCAACGCGACTCTCCATAAGCATCTCGATGGCGGAGCGAACGCTCGACGCTTCTGTGATCGTGCCGATCTTGCCCGTCTGCTCGAGCAAGAAGCGAAGTTCCGAACGGGCCGGGGCCTCATCATCCACAATCATCGCACGCAGCATGGGGATAAAACCTTTCGTCAACTAACTACGTCGGGCATACGCCAACCGGCGTTAAGCCCGTGACCAATTATTCTACTCTTGAATGTCGAAGATGCTCTCCGACAAATCGAGATGTAGGAGCACTTTAGCGCCCTTACCCGGCGCCGATTCGACGCGCGTATAGGAGTGCGGCCCATAAAAGCGATGAATGCGCTCCGAAATATTGTGCATGGCAACGCCGGCGCCGCCACCCTGCGGGGAGCTGGCGTCGGGGCGGGCAGAGCGCTCGTCAAACAGTCTGGCAGCGATGCCCTCGTCCATGCCCACACCGTCATCGGCCACCGAAATCAAAATCGCATCGTCACCATCCCTGCGCACCGTCACGTCAATCTTCAGCGCACTGGCATCACCCATGCCGTGACGCACGGCGTTCTCGACAATCGGTTGGATCACAAATGCCGGAACCAGCGTGTCCTCGACGTCCTCGGACACGTCAAAGGTCGCCAGCACGCGATCCTCGCCAAAGCGCGCCTTCTCAAACGTCAGGTAGCGCTTGGTCTGTGCGACCTCGCGCGACACGGGAATGAGCGAACCCGAATTGTCGAGCGTTGCGCGATAGAACGAGGAGAACTCGCGCAGCAGCTCGCGGGCGCGCAGCGGGTCGGTACGCGTAAACGATGCGATGGTGTTGAGCGTGTTGAACAGGAAGTGCGGGTTAATCTGCGCCTGCAGGGCACGCACCTCGGCACGGGCCGTGAGCTCCTTTTGCACCTCGAGCTCGTGAATGGCGAGCTGCGTGGACAGGATTTCGGCAAAACCCGAGGCGAGCGCATACTGGGTACGGTCGACGGCACGCGGGGTCTTGTAATAGAACTTGAGCGTGCCGACGGTGCGGTCGCCCACCTTGATGGGTGCGATGATGCCAGCGGGGACCTGGTTGTGTGAGCCATCCGAACCCACCACGTCCACCACGCGGTTGAACGACTGGACGATACCGTGTTCGATGACGTAGCGCGTGGCGAGCGTATGAATGGGAGAATTGGGCAGCAGCTTTTCCTCAAACTCGCCCGCGCAGGCCAGTACGTTGCTCTCGTCGGTAACGGCAACTGTCATGGCGCGTGTCTCGGGCAAAATGCGCTGGCACACCAGACGTGCCGACTCCTGCGTCAGACCGCCTTTAATGTCCTCGAGCATGGCCGAGGCCACCGAGAGCGTCTCCTCGGTGTACTGTGAGCGAACCGAATCGGGATTGAGCGTCAAAAAGATAAAGATACACAGAAAGATGCATAGCAGCGTACAGGCGACCACGGTCGCGATTGGCTCGATTCCAGTCGCCAGGGCAAAAACAAAGTACACCAGCACACAAATGGCGCAGGATACGGCAATGATGCGAAAGATTGACATTGAACTATCGCGCTGGGCGCGGCGGTCGATCATTCAGTCCCCTCCAGGATGCTGGTCAGCTGGGCGTCACGCCAGAGCCCATCCATAATCTTGGGCCAGAAGCTCTGGAAACGCAGGTAGCTTGCGGCGTTTTGGCGTGCGTAGGTCCTGGCCTCGTCAATACCGTGGCGCCAAATGCGTAGGTATCCCTCGTGCTCGCGGGTAAACATGCTGCGGACCATGGCAGTCTTACGCACGCGATCGTCAAGCTCGCGCGAAATCCACGGGCCCGGATAGGGCATGAGAGACGCGGCTGTAACGGGAATGAGCTCTTTCTGGTGCGCGGCAAACGTTAGCTTGGCACGTTCGTAGTACCAACGGTACACGTCCTGCATAAAGCGCGGCGAGCGTTTCTCGGACTCGGGCGGCAGATGGCGCACGGTCCACTCGTTATCAAACCATACGTCGTAGCCAAACATGCGCATATTAAAGAGGTAGTCCAGGTCCTCGCCACGAGTGATAAACGGGTCAAATGCCACGCGGGTAAAGGCGCGGGCATGGAGGGCCATAAGGCCGCCGCACACATAGTTTGAACGCGAAATACGGGTGCCCGAGAGCGCCTTTTTCATCCAGCGATTGAACTCAATACGCTTGGTCCACCAACGGTGGCAGATGCCCACCTTGTCCGTGGGGGCCAGCGGCGATCCGTCTCGATCGTAAAAGTAGCCGCTCTTAGCCAAGATTGGCAGGCCCTGACGCGTCTGCTGCCCCAACGCGTAAGTCGCGCGTTTCATAAAGTCGGCATCGATGACAGTCTCGTCGTCATCCAAAAAGATGACGGCATCGTGACCCAACACGGCGGCACAGGCAAGTCCCATATTGCGGATGGCGCCATAGCCGCGCAGGCTCACGCATTCTCCCGAACCCTTGGGCGCAATCTGCGCTACGCGGTCGGCGATACGCGATGCCTGGGTATTGGTGACTACGGTAACTTTGAGCGTAGGGTGCGCGTCGACGATTTCGCGTACGCGCTTCGACACATCCGCCGTGGCCGAGATGGGACAGACCACCAAAAGGATGATTCGCGGAATATCGCGTACCTGCTCGAGCGAAGCAAGACAGTGATCGAGCTCGGGATTGGCGGCGTTGAGATTCGTCGAGTGGTCATAGACACCGGGAGCGTTTGCATGGGCATCATCGCCCGCCCAATATGTTGGAATCACAACCGTGGCGTTCATGCCTTCCCTCCCTGCAACACAAAAACGAGGCGCCGCCAAACACAGGCGACGCCCCGCGACCTAGCTGATTCCATCATACCCACTTGGGCAAATCATTGCTCGCAAGTCGCAATGTTTATTGCGGATAACCCCAAAAGAGTACCGCGGACAGGCACAATAGCCGCCCGCTCCTATGCGGCATGCTCTGCCGCTCGAGTCATGCGAGACAGGCGGGCCAGCAGCATAAAGCCAACGACCAGCAGCACAGCAATGGAAAGAACGCCCAGCGACGGGTTGCCGGTCAGCGAGGTGACGACCGACACCAGAAAGGTGCCCATAACGCTTGCATAGCGCCCAAAGATGTCAAAGAAGCCATAGTACTCGTTGGACTTTTCTTTGGGGATGATGCGGCCAAAGTAGCTACGGCTGAGTGCCTGCACGCCACCCTGGAACAGGCCGACCATAATGGCAAGCACCCAGAATTCAAAGGCGGTCTTGAGGAAAAACGCGGCGAACAGCACAATGCCCATGTAGGCGGCGACCGCCACCAGGATCATGTTGAGCGTGCCCACGCGTCCGGCGAGCTTGCCGTAGATGATGGCGGACGGAAAGGCCACGAACTGCGTAACGAGCAGGGCCAGTACCAGCTGGGTCGAGTCGATACCCAGAGCCGAACCGTAGCTGGTTGCCATGGAAATGACCGTGTGCACACCGTCGATGTAGAAGAAGAACGCGATCATGTAGACCAGCACGGTCTTGTTGTGGGCGATCTCGCGCATGGTGTGTACGACCTCGGAGAACACGCCGCCCACGATGTGGCCGATGGTGTCCTCGGGACCGCGCTCGCGACCGTACTTTTGCTTATAGGTGCGAATGAGCGGCAGGGTAAAGATGAGCCACCAGGCACCAGTGATGACAAACGACAGACGCGTTGCCAGCATGGTGGGGACGCCAAGAGCGGGACCACCCATGATAAGCGCCAGGCAGATGATGAACGGCACGGTGGAACCGATGTAGCCCCAGGCATAGCCCGAGCTGGACACGGCGTCCATACGCTCGTCGGTGGTAATGTCGGGCAGCATGGCGTCATAGAACGTCATAGAAGAGTTAAGGCCGATGGTGCACAGCACGTACACGGCCAAAAATGCCATGGCGGACATTGGGATAGCCTGCGCCAGGCAAAGCACCAAGCCCGTGAGGAAGAAGCCCAAGAAAAACTTGATCTTGTTGCCGGCGTAATCGGCAAGCGCGCCCAGAATGGGCATGAGCATGGCAATGACCAGCGAGGCAATCGTCTGCGCGCTACCCCAAGCGACCACCAGGTCGGCCGAGGAAGCACCGGTATTGATGGCGTTAAAGTAGATGGGCACCACCGAGGTGTTGAGCAACACGAGGGCCGAATTGCCCACATCGTACATAACCCAGTTACGCTCGAGCTTGGTGTATTTCATGGACAGGGACCCTTCGTGTTCGCCCGATATGCAGCTAGTTCATCGTACCCCAATTGTCCAGAACCGCCGGTAAGGATTCGGCAAAGGGACACGCACGAACCCTACTCCTCGCGGTCGAACTCTTCATCAGCGCCGAGCACGCGACCGCTGTAATTGACGTGGTTGGTCACGGCCTCCATGTCGCCGGTCTCGATAAAACGTGCGACCGTGCACTCGTAATCGACCAGCGCGCGATCAAAGACCTCGGGGAAACTCTCGTTCGAGACCTCGTCGGTAAAGGGATTCTTCCATGTCAGATGGCCCAGATTGCCGGTGCGCTCGGGCGGCTCGGTCGTCACGCGGTGAGCAAGGCCATCGAGCAGGGAGTAGTCGTGTACTAGGCCCTCGACCAGGGCAATTGCACGCGTCTTGGCCGAGCCCGCCGGTTCAATGGCGCGATAGAGCAGCTGCATGTCGGCAACGGCGGCACCGTACTCCCCCGCTGGGATATCGATACCGTACACACGCCCGGCAACATAGCTCATCAGCACGCCGGCCACGCGATTGATGCGGTCGGTGGTGACGATCTCGCCCGCCGGCGGATAGTCCTCGACCGTGGCCCCGTCGCGCTTGAGCTGCAGCATCAACACGTCCAGGTCACTTTCGAGCACCGCATGGACCTGGCTGCCCGAATCCCCCAGCTCGGGATCGGACTCGACAATGCCAAACTGCTGCTCGTAGACAAAGGGGTGGGCATTACGGTCGAGCACGTAGTGCGACAGCAGGCCCAGCGCAAAGGCGCGGCCCAAGTTGGCATCGCGCGGGAGCAGATGGGACACGCCGTCGCGCAGGCACGAGAACTGGCGCGACATGCGCGAGCGATGCATGGCCTGCGCCAGCAGCGTGCAGTCGGAAACGCGCGGCGTCAGGATGTGGAAGAAAAACGGGTCGGGACCCTGGTTGCCCAGGATAAAGGCAATGCGTTCCTCGTCGGACGTAATGACGCCCTGCGGCAGACGATCGATGCTTTCCTCGCCAAACAGATGATGCGTAATAAGCGCAGGCATAATGATCCTTTCGATTTCATTCGATGTCACCCATTATGCCCACCGCGCGCCCATGCCAAACCTGCGTCGGCAAACGATGGCATGCGGACCGTCTACACAAGCCCCAGGCGCGCCTTAACCTCGGCAGCGCGACGACGGGACACGGGCACCGTCGAGGTTACGCGATCGAGCCTGAGTTCCATAAGACCCGTAGAACCGATCTCGACATTGTGCACGTCTTCCAAATTGACCAGATAGCTGCGGTGGACACGGATAAAGCCCTCGGAGGCCAGGCGCCGCTCGAGCGATGAAATCGACTCATTGATCAGATATGTTCCCTCGGCGCAGACGGCGTTGCAAAAATCGGCGCGCGCCTCAAAGTAGCAGACATCCGCCACGGGAATGAACACCTTTTTACCCCCACGATCCACCGTCAGGCGCAAAGGCTGGTGCGGAGCATGGACGACACGGCGTGCGCCCAGGGCGGTCTCGATCTTGTCGAGCGCCTTTGACAGGCGAGCATCCTCGACCGGCTTTACGATGTAATCGACGGCATCGAGGTTATAGGCATCGGCCGCATACTCGGCAAATGCCGTCACAAACACCACGACCGGCGGTGTCTTTAGGTTCTGAAGCGTCTCGGCAAGCTCAATTCCCGAGCGACCGGGCATGGTAATGTCTAAAAACAGCACGTCGGGCTTGTTCGACAGAATCGATTCCACGGCTTCGGTGACATTGCCCGCCTCAGCAATCTGGCCCACACGCGCATCCTTTTCCAACAGATAACGTAGCTCAGCCCTAATTGGAGGCTCGTCATCAACCACCAAGATATTCCAGCCTTCGGACATATGCGCTTCCCCTCTTTTTTCTCTCAATCCAACCGCGTGCTACACCGTTAGCGGCGCCGGCTCATGCGGCTCGCCGTTCAACTCAACGATGACCTGCGTTCCCACGCCCTCCTGGGACTTCACGCGCATGCCAGAATCTTCTCCGTAAAAGAAATGGATGCGCTGAAGCACGTTGAAGAGCGCCAGGCCGCAGCCTCGCTTGACGGAGCCGTCGGCGGTAATGCTTTCGGGCTCCTCTCGGCGATGCTGCTCAAACAGATGCGCGCAGACTTCTTCGCTCATACCGATGCCGTCATCTTCGACGATGATCTCCAAGCCGTCATCGGTCTCAAAAGCCCTAACACGAATGGAAAGCGGCTCGGTCTCGCGCTGCGCATGCTTGATACAGTTTTCGAGCAGCGGCTGCAAGATAAACGGCGGCACCAGGCTGTCGCGCACCTCAAAGTCGATGTCGACCGAAACGCGCAGACGGCCGTCGCCATACCGGGCCTGCATAAGATTGATATAACGCGTGCCCTGTTCCACCTCGTGCTCGAGCGTGGTGAGCGTATCGGAGTCAGAAAGCGTCTGACGATAGTAGTTGGAAAAGTCGATCAGCAGCGATCGTGCCTTGTCGGGCTCGGTTCGAACGAGCGAAACGATCGTGCTAATGGTATTGAATAGAAAATGCGGATCGACCTGCGACTGCAGAGCGCGGAGCTCAACGCGGGCCGTGAGCTCATCCTGGCGCTCGAGCTCAAAGCTGGCGAGCTGCGTGGAAATGAGATCGGCGAAACCCGAGGCAAGCGCCGTCTGGCGCATATCGATGCTGCTCAGGCGGGGGTAATACAGCTCGAGTGTGCCCACGCAATGACCGCGCACGCTAAGCGGCGCGACAATACCAGCACGCAGACGGGGAAAATAGCCGCCCGTCTCATTGGAGGCATCACGCGAAAACACGCTCTGCTCGCCCGTCTCAATCACGTCGAGCGTGGTCTTGAGCACTACCGGGGTTCCGGCAGGGCACTTTGCCGAGTCCTCGCCCCAGCTTGCCAGCACCTGCCTGCCGTCAGTAAAGCAGATGGCAGAAGCGATGGTCTCGGACAGGATGATTTTAGAGGCACCCAGGGCCGCTTCGGGCGTAAGGCCGCGCGACGTGTAGGCAAATATTTTTGATGCGATGGCGAGCGTGCGGTCGGTTGCGCTCGATGTGAGGTCATCGGGGACCACAAAGACATACGAGAAGAAGAAGCACAGCATGACCAGGCCGGCAATAACGACAACGCCTGGAACGGGATTGGGATTATCGGTTAAATCCCAGATAAGCAGCAAGATAAGCGCCGGAACGACAACACCGAGTAGGATGGCCTGAACCACATGCTGGGCCGTACGAAAGACCTTGGTAGAGTTGTAACTCTTGCCCAGATTCAGCCTGTTTAAATCCACCGTCATCCCCTCTTGTCCGTAGTACCGATAGCAATAAAGAGGGCCGCAAGCGACCCTCTCCATTGCATTATGCAATCAAAAACTGTGTTTTACATCCAGCCATCGACAAACGGTAGCTTAGGCGCTGTACTTGTTTGGCTCGCCGAAGGTGCCGGCCTCGACAATCCAGCCGTCCTTCATGATGACGTCCATGTTGTCGGTGTTGAGCACGTGAATGTCGGCGGCGACGTCACCGTTGACGACCAGCAGGTCGGCGCACTTGCCGGCCTCGATGGAACCGGTCTCGTCCTCGATGTGGCACATCTTGGCACCGTTGAGGGTGGCGCAGGTGATGGTCTCGACCGGGGTGAAGCCGATCTTGTCGACGAACTCGTACATCTCCTCGATGGAGCAGGTGCCGTACGGGGTGACGAAGGAGAAGGAGTCAGAGCCGATCGTCATGACGACGCCGCGCTTCTTGGCCTCGCGCAGGCAGTCATAGTTGCGCTGCAGCTCCTTCTCGACCAGGGTACCCTCGTACTTGTCGTGCAGCTCGGGGACATAGACGGGAGGATAGGTGGCGTACCAGGTGGGCAGGAAGGCGATCGTCGGGGTGAAGAAGGTGCCCTGCTCGGCCATAAGGTCCATGGTGCGCTCATCGATATCGAAGCCGTGAATCAGCTGCTCGCAGCCAAAGCGAACGGAATCGTAGGCGGCGGCGTGGTTGTTGTAGCAGTGGCTCCACACGGGGATACCGACCATCTTGGCCTCTTCGACCACGGCCTGGATCTCCTCGGAGCAATAGTGCTGGTCGCGACCGGAGTCCCAGCGCCAGATGCCGCCACCGGTAGCCCAGATCTTGATGGCATCGGGGTTCTCGCGCAGGCGACGACGGACGGCCTTGCGCAGATCCCAAGGACCGTCGACCTGGTCGCCCCAGGGATGGGATTCCTTGTTGAGCTCCTGGGTGCAGTGGTGGGAGTCACCGTGACCGGCAAC
This sequence comes from Collinsella sp. LCP19S3_A6, assembly GCF_052122015.1. Taxonomy (NCBI): domain Bacteria; kingdom Bacillati; phylum Actinomycetota; class Coriobacteriia; order Coriobacteriales; family Coriobacteriaceae; genus Collinsella; species Collinsella sp. LCP19S3_A6. Next base: position 15,664 of record NZ_JBQKDD010000007.1, on the reverse strand, counting down.
ACGGCAGAAGCCGAGGCCGGTGGCCAGAACGCGCGGGCCCTTAAAGACGCCCTTGTCGATGCAGTCGCGAATCTGGATACCAAAGCGGCCGATCTCGCAGACGGTGGTGAGGCCGTGGGTGAGGCAGTCGTAGGCCTGCTTGACGGCGACGGCCTGCTTCTCGAGGAGCGGCTGCATGACCCAATCGGTGTCATCGTCGGTCAGGTTGCCCGAGAAGTGCAGGTGGGTGTCGATCAGGCCGGGAAGGACAGTCTTGCCGGCGGCGTCGATAACCTCAACGCCCTCGGGAAGGTCCTGCATAACACCGGCGTACTCGATCTTGCCGTTATCGTCGACGAGAACGAGGGAGTTCTCGACCGGCTCGGCACCGGTACCGTCGATGAGCTTGCCGCCAACGATTGCATACTTAGTGGACATGGTTCCTCCTTATGGATCCATATAGTGGGTGAGGCCGTGTTGGGTTAAGGCCTCACAAAGCTACCCAAGTGATGCCGGGTTCGGTACGCGGGAGAGAGGGCACCGCGCACCCAATCCGCCCCGGCTCGGCGTTACTTTTTACGGGAATTGGTGAAAGCCATGAGAGCCAGGCCAATAGCCAACCAGCCGATCACGATGCTCCACTCCACCATGTTGAGGGAGGCGGGAGAGAACGGAATCACGAGCAGGCCGATGATGATGGCGCAGGCAGCGATGGCGAGGCTGATGCCAAACTTGCCGCCGGGCACCTCGTAGGGACGAGGTAGGTCGGGCTCGGTGAAGCGCATGCGCAGGCAGGCAAGAGCGACCATGCCGCAAGAGAAGATGAAGGCGAGAGCCGACACATTGGTCAGAGGGATGAGCATGTTCTTGCCCAGGAACGGACCGACGACGGTGATGATGGCCAGAACGACGCAGGCGAGCTTGGGAGCGCCGGAATTGGGATCGACCTCGGCAAACTTCTCGGGCAGCTGGCCCTTGCGGCCCATGGCGAGCATAATGCGGCTCGTGGCGCCGTAGAAGGAGTTCATCGGGCCCATGGGTCCAAGCGTGGCGATGACGAGCATGGCCAGGTACAGGAGCATGTTGATGCCCTTAAGACAGGCAAGCGCGGGAACCGGGCTCTTAACAAACTCATGCCAGTCAAGGATAGTGCCGAACGAGTAAATGCAGACCATGTAGAAGCCGCCGGCGGCCAGCAGGGCCAGGGAGATGATCTTGCCGAACTTGTTCCAGTTAAGGCCCTCGGCTGCTTCCTCAGCCTGCTGAGGAATGGTGTCGAAACCGGCGTAGAAGAATGGGGTCAGAACCAGGACCGACACGATACCGGCGAACAGGCTGGTGCCCTCGGTGGCGGCCTTACCGCCGCCAGCACCGGCGACCTGGGAGAACACAGGCATGGCGTTGTTCGGCGAGCCGGTGAACAGCGAGACGCCCATGGCGAGTAGCATGCCGCAGAGCAGGGCCTTGGTCAGGAAGGCTTGGAGCTTGGCGGCCGAGCTGGCACCGCGGAAATTGAGGAAGATGACGTAGACTGCAAAGCCGAGCGCGATCAGCGTCGGGAACAGGTAAACGTCGGCGCCCAGGATGGTGTAGAGCTTGATGGCGCGCAGCCACTCAAGACCGGGCAGGCTACCGAACATCTCGGACACGAGAGTCGAAATGGCAATGGCCTCCCACGGGCACAGGATGCCGTTGCCCAGGGCCAGGAGCCAACCGGTAATGTAGCTCATTGTACGGCCAAAGCTACGATCGACATACTCGACGATGCCGCCCGAGATGGGGATAGCAGCCGTAAGCTCACCGAAAACAGCTCCGACGGGCACGAGGAAGATTGCACCCAAGAGGAATGCGATCATAGCGGGAACGGGACCGCCGCCCACGACCATCCAGTCGCCGACCTGCAGAACCCAACCGGTACCGATGATGGCACCGAAACCGATGGTGAAGAAGTTCCAGAGCGAAAGCGTTTTCTTCATGCCGCCGGTATCCTCGACTGCAACTTCTGCGTTCTTGTCCGCCATTGTTCCCCTCCTTTCCTTTCTGACGCCCCTTGGCGTCACCCCTTGCACGGCCTGTTTTGCCGCGCACTTTTTATTTCATGGCTTTAAGATACGGCCTTGGCACAGCAACGCCACTCGTAGCTCGACCGAAGGCAGAACTGCAAAACGAGCGGCGCCGTTTTTGGGACGAACGGCGAGGGGCGCCACTCGGTGCGGGCGTCCGTTTTGATGACGCGACTCAATCGCTCGCGGAGGGCGTCGCTTTATGACGCCAGGCTCGCTCCCGTCCATGCCGCTTACCGAGGTTTTGGTGTATGTCCTCATTTGCTGCACGTCTTTTTTGTAGGATGGACGGGTTATACATGAGACGAGGCGGTGCAAATGGCATACGAATACAACGGCGGCGAACGACAGCGAAACGTTCGCCTTGCCGGGCGTACCACGCCAGCATCCAGGAGTGTTTCTGACAACGACGGGCCGCAGCGTCCGCAGGATCGCCCCTTGTCGTCTATGCCGCAGAATACCAGCACGCGTCAAGCGGATCGCCCACGCTCGGGCACCCGTCAACGCCGGGCCGAAGTGCCTCGGCGGCAGAAAATCGATCGGCGAAAGTCTGACAACCACATCAGCCGTTTCTTTTCGAAGCCCCGCGGCGGACGCGGCGCAAAGCAGCCACGGCCGCTGGGACGCGGCCGGGCCGCCAATCCGCAGATTCATCGTCTCTGTCTTGCCCTGTGCTCCATCATGGCATGTCTGGCATTTGTGTATCTGGGGTCGTGTGCCTCGCATGGCTCTGCCGGCCTAGAGCCCACCGCCGAGGAAAAGCTCCTCAAAGCCCCAGTCGCACCCGGCTACTCGTTTGCTTTTTCGACCCCACGTTCGCAGTGGAGTGCCGGCACCATGCCGCATATTTACCAGATCGACCCCGCATGGTCGGAGCTGCCCTACGCCGGCGGAACTATCCGCCAAAACGGCTGCGGACCCACCTGCCTCACCATGATCTACATCTTTAAAACGGGGCGCACCGATATGACACCGGTCGATATGTGCGCCCTTTCCGAGGCGGGCAACTATGCCCCCACCGGTGCCACCGAGTGGTCGTTTATGACGAGCGGCGCCGCGCAGCTGGGGCTTAACGGGACGCAGCTCTACAACAACCGAGACTCGATGGCCCAGGCCTTGCGCTCGGGTGCCCCCGTAATCGCCGTCGTGCGTCCCGGCACGTTTACCAACGTGGGTCATTACATCGTGCTCTACGGCATTGACGACGCCGACCAAATCGGTGTCTACGATCCCAATTCGCCCAGCCGTAGCGCCCGCCGCTGGGGCGTCGTAGAAGTCCTCAACGAAATCGAAGCCATGTGGGCCTACTACTAGTCATTGGGGACAGACTTAAATGGCCAATACTAGTCATTGGGGACAGACTTAAATGACCAGCCATTAAATGACTAGCCACTGGGGACGGTCTTTGCAGACGACCGCTCGCGCTGCCGAAAAGGACTGTCCCAAGATGCCGGCAGAAAAGGAACGTCCCCAAGTGCCGGGTTTCCGCGGTCTTCAGCGCTTCTCATGAACAGTCACCTCAATAGCAAAAGCCCCGCAGTCGGAGCGGACTGCGGGGCTCATGAAGAGAGGCTAGTTTGTGGGCGCTTTGCCTGGCGCCCACAAGAGAGGCAACAGAGTAGAGACTACTCGTGGATGCGAGTACCGGAGAGGCCGGCCATGGTCTCGGCGGCCTTGTCCAGGGCGCCGATAATGCAGGTGCGGCCCTTGCGGGAACGGGCGAACTTGATGGCAGCGCGGACCTTGGGCTCCATGGAACCCTTACCGAACTGGCCCTCGTCGGCCAGGCGCTCGGCCTCGTCGGCGGTGAGGTCCTCGAGCTCCTCCTGGTTGGGCTTGCCAAAGTTGATGGCGACATGCTCAACGGCGGTCAGCAGGAACAGAACGTCGGCGTCGCAGTCCTCGGCCAGCAGCTCGCCGCCCAGGTCCTTGTCGATGACGGCGGGAACGCCCTTGTAGCAACCCTTGTTCTCGTAGTCGCGGACGACGGGGATGCCGCCGCCACCGCAGGCGATGACGATGAACTCGTTGTCGAGCAGGTTGAGGATGGAGTCGGCCTCGACGATCTTCTTGGGATCGGGGGAGGCGACGACGCGGCGCCAGCCGCGGCCGGAATCCTCGACGAAGACCTTGGAGGGATCCTCGGCCATGAACTGCTTGGCCTGCTCCTCGGTGTAGAAGGGGCCGATCGGCTTGGTCGGGTTCTTGAACGCGGGATCGTCGGGATCGCACTCGATCTGGGTGACGACGGTGGCGGCGTGCCAACGCTTATAGCGCTTGTGCATCTCGCGGCCGATGCCCTGCTGCAGGTGATAACCAATGTAGCCCTGGGACATGGCGCCGCACTCGGGCAGCGGCATCTCGGGGGTGCCGATGGCGTCGTGGGCGGCGGCGAAGGCATTCTGGATCATGCCGACCTGCGGGCCGTTGCCGTGGGTGATGATGATCTCGTTACCCTGCTCGATGAGACCAAGGAGTGCGTGGGCGGTGTTGCTCACGGCCTCGATCTGCTCGACGGGGTTGTTGCCGAGGGCGTTGCCGCCAAGGGCGACGACAATACGATCGGGCTTGCCAAGAGGCTTAGACATTGCTGGAATCCTTTCTGTAAAAGGCCTACATCCCATTAATAACCCACGTCCGTGCAATACGCGAGTTTATTAAGGTTTATATTCTCTTTATCGCTCATTTTATTCATTTTGAAAACAGTTGAACGGTGAACGGTCGTTTTTACCCGTTCAGCGTAAAGATGCCCAGCTCAAGCATATCTAAGCTATTTACGTGCGACTTTATTTTGATATAGCAGGGATTAGACCAGATTATGCAAACTATATCCTTGCTAAACACAAAACAGACAGCGCAATATCTTACTCGCACTATACGAGATTCTATGCATTAATAAGACGAGTATGCACCCTTACAAAAACATGGGGCATTTCATCCAGCATAAGGAATAAGCCGCTGAAAACGGGACGGCCCCGTACGGGCTATGCTCGCGGACCGGAGTCCAGCAGCACCTCCCGATCGATTCCGTCGGGCTCACTCGCTGCGACCATGAGGGCACAGTACACGTCGGAGTCGACATTCAGGATGGTGCGGATCGCACCGACGGGATACGTGAGCCCCGCGAAGATGCCGATGCTCGAGAGCGGAAGCCCGAGCTGCGGCACAATCATGGTCAACGACACGAGGTCGGCGCCGGGCGCGACGGCGTTGGCCAGGGACAGCAGCGTGGAGATGATAGTGAGGTACACGAAATCGAGCCCCTCGAACCCAACGCCGTAGATTTGGGCGATCGTGATCGCCGTAATCGCCAGATGAATGGACGCGCCGTTGGAGTTGAGCGGCATGCCCAGGGGAAGGACCAGGTCCGCGATGTCATCGCGGATGCCAAGACGGTTCTTCGCATCATCCATCTCGACTGGGAGGGTCACCGCGGAGGAGATGGTCGCGAGGGCCATGACGGACATGCGCCACATCTTGCGGATCAGCAGCATCGGGCTGACGCGGCATACCGTGCACACCACGATGTTCCAGAGCACGAGGAACGCGGCGACGGTACCGCCCAGGACGATCAGGTATTTGAGCAGCGGTATGAGCACCTCTGGGCCGAGCTTGCCCACCATCGCGGACACATAACAGAAAATACCGATGGGGGCGGCCTTCATGACGCCGCGGATGATGCTGAGCAGCAGTTGGCCGAACTCGACGACGAAGTCGTACACGAGGCACTCGCCGTCGCGCGAGTTGCGCCAAAAGCTGGCCACCAGGCCGAGCGCGACCGCGAAGACGATGCAGGGCACCATCGCGCCGGCGCCCATGGAGGCGACGACGTTGTTGCCGAAAAAGCCGAGGAGCGTATCCTGCACGGTGACGGCACCGATGCCCGCACCCTCAAAGCTCGCGCTCTCCACCAGCGCGGTGCCGGCAAGGCCGGCGCCCGGCTGGAAGATCGTGGCCACGGCGACCGCGAATGCAGAGGCGAGCACGGAGGAACAGGCGAACCAGGCGATGCCCTTGAGGCCGATTCCGGACAGGTCGCGCGCGGTCAGACCGCCCACGGCCTCGATGATGACACACATGACAAACGGGACGATGCCCATCTGCACCAAACGGAAAAAGATGTCGCCGATAAACTGGATCTCGCCCATGACCGGGCCTGCGATCGCACCGACGAGAACTCCGGCAACCATGGCGATCGCCATGGCAAGCGTCGCGTTGTAGCGGTGCTTCTTGGGGGCCGGGGCTGAAAACTCTTTCATAGGATCACGGATTCCTAAAGAGGGGGGAACCTAACGCTCCCCCCTCGACGAGGTTCACACGTTACGCCTGGACTTTGTCCTCGAAGACATCGTGGTCGATGCCCTTGTCGCCAGCGACGAGCAGCGCGGCGAAGACGTCTCCGTCGACGTTGAGGATGGTACGGATGGCACCCGTGGGGTATTCAAGGCCGGCAAAGATGCCGATGGCAGCCATAGGCAGGTTCAGGGCGGGAACGATCATCGTGAGAGAGACCAGGGAAGCGCCCGGGGACACGGCGTTGGCTAGGGACAGCAGGAAGGAGATCACCCAAACGGTGAGGAGCTCGGGGCCGGCGAAGGTGATGCCGTAAATCTGGGCGATGGTAATGGCGGTGACGGCGAGGTGAATGGCGGCGCCGTTGGAGTTCAGCGGCATACCCAGGGGCAGCAGCAGGTCGGAGACCTCGGCGTCGCAGCCGATCTTGTTCTTCGTGTCCTCCATGGCGGTGGGAAGGGTGACCGCGGAGGAGATGGTGCCGAGGGCGAGTGCGGACATGGGCCACATCTTCTTGATGAGCTTGACCGGGTTGAGGCGGCAGCGCACCGAGACGAGCACGAAGTAGAGCACGAACATCACGACGGTGGCGAGGGCCATCACGCCCAGGTACTTGACGAGCGGGATGAGGACCTCGGCGCCCAGGGAGCCGACCATGGAGGAGACGTAGCAGAAGATGCCGATCGGGGCGACGGTCATGACGGCGCGGATGATGTTAAGCAGCAGGGAAGCGAGCTCGCTCATGAAGTCGTACACGAGGCACTTGCCGTCATGAGTGTTGCGCCAGAAGGAGATGGCCAGGCCGAGGGCGATCGCGAAGACGATGCACTGGACCATGGCGCCGGCGCCCATGGAGGAGACGATGTTGTTGCCAAAGAAGCTCAGGAGCGTGTCCTGGAAGGTGACGACCGAGGCCTCACCCTCGAACACCGCGTCCTGGACCAGGGCGGTCTCGCCCAGGCCGGCACCAGGCTGGAGAACCAGCGAGAGGCCGAGGGCGATGCCCGCCGCGACGAAGGACGAGGCGGCGAAGATGCCGATGCCCTTGAGGCCCACGCCGGAGAGCGACTGAGGGGTCAGGCCGCCCACGGCGACGATGATGGTGCACATGACGAACGGTACGATGCCCATCTGGACGAGGCGGAAGAAGATGTCGCCGATGAACTGGATCTGAGCCATCGCGGGGCCGCCCGCGACGCCGGCGACAACACCGACGACCATGGAGAGCACGATGAGATTCGTGATGTTGACTTTCTTTTTCTTAGTCTCAGCCATGCTAATCCCTTTCAGATTACATGTTGATATAACCGAATGCCGCGCCGAAGCCCAGAAGGCCGTCGGCGCCCGAGGTGTGCCCCATCGAGAGGATCGTCTCGAGCCGTCCCGAGATCTCCTCCGTCCTGCCCTTCTCGATCGAGGTGAGAAGCTCGATGTAGTCCTCATTCGCGTACCCGGCGCACATGGCGCGCAGGTACGCCTCAGACACCGCGGTGGTCTTCCCGGGGAGCACATCGAGCAACATGCTCGTGTACCCACCCCAGGCATCGCAACCCAACGCACCGTGGCGCCAAAGGTAGCACAGGCCACAGCCAAAACCGCAGAGCACGTCGTCACCAGAGGGGGTGAGACCCAGCCCGCGGCCCAGCAGATGCTCGATGGAACTACCAGCGCCCCTGAAGGCGGCATCGATGCGGGCACGGGGAACGGGCGCACCCATCCGCCCGGCGTCCCACGCGGCGCGACAGGCTGCCGAAAGGCGCGCCAGCCCGGCCAGTGACCTGGCGGCGTGCTCATCCCACGGCAACCCGATGCGTGCGGGGAGGCTGAGCTCAGAGAGCTCCCGACACACCAGAATGTCCGTCTCCCCTTCCAGCGCCACGGTCGCCATGGGCACCGATAGACACCGGATGGGAGCGGAAATCAAGTCGATCTCGACGACATCGCCGCGGCCGTACAGGCGAAGGACGCCGTTGCGGGCCATGGCGCGGTCGCCGGGCTCGACGAGGTTGACAAGAGCGGATGCCCCCTGTTCGGCGACCGTGATCCCCAAGCAGGAGAGCGGCGCCTCAGCCGAGCCCATGTGTAGCAGGAACCCGTCGAGCATGACGTTCAGGCTCGTGCGGAACACGCTGTGCACGGCTCCCGTCGCCTTGAACGCATCGAGGTTCACGGCGGCGTAATCGCTGATGTAGAGGGCGTCCAATTTCACAAGGTGCCTCGCTTACTCGATGCCGAGCTTGGCGCAGTAGGCCTCGAGAGCCTTCTCGAAGCAGGCGAGCGGGGCGCGGACGGTGCCGGCGCCGACCTGGCCGATGCCGGCCTCCTTATGGGCGATGCCGGTGTTGATGATCGGCGTGATGCCGGTCTCGACGACCTTGCGGATATCGATGCCAAGGCAGGCGCCCTTGAAGTCCCACGTGGGGATGGCCCAGTTGGGGTTATGGGTGACGCAGATCTTCTCCATCTCGTTGGAGATGTTCAGGGCGTCCTCGAAGCCGCCGGCGCCGACGAAGCGGGTGACGCCGGGGGCCGCGACCATCGCCATGCCGCCAACGCCCACGGTCTCGCAGATCGCGGAGTCGCCGTTGTCCGGACAGCCGTCCTCGGCGGTAAAGCCCGTGAAGTACAGGCCCACCGGGGTGTTGACGGGAGCCACGAACCACTCGTCACCGAGGCCGGAGACGCGGACGCCGAACTCGTAGCCGTTGCGGGTCATCGTGGAGACCACGCAGCCCTCGACGTCCTTGCGGACGTAATCCACGATCGCCTTGCCGGTGGCCATCATGACGTTCAGGAAGAACTGGTCGGTGTCGGCCAGGAACTGGATGACGCGCTGCTTGGCGTCCTCGCTCGCGTCGGTCTTGACGATGAGCGGCGCGACCTCCTTGAGGAAGTTGAGCGTGGCGGCCATGTTGCGCTGGTGGAACTCGTCGCCCTGGGTGATGGCGCGGGCCATCAGGACGTTGAGGTTGATGCCGCCGTCAGACAGCTTGAGGGCCTTGGCGAGCACCGGGCCGAGCTCGTCGGCCATCCAGTGCAGGCGGTCGACGACCTCCTGGCTGTAGGCGCCGAAGCGCAGGACCTTGCCGATGCCCTCGTTCATGGTGCAGTAGGCGACGGTGTCGTCGGCGAGGTTGCGGACGACCATGACGGCCATGTTGGCGGAGGTGATGCCGCCCATGGGGCCGACCGCATGGCAGTGGTGGCAGGGGATGAACTCGACCTCGCCGGCGGAGAGCATGGCGATGGCCTCATCCTCGGTCTCGGCCCAACCCTCGAAGAGGGCGGCGCCGATGCAAGAGCCCCTCATCGGGCCCTGCATGTTCTCCCAGCAGATTGGAGGACCGGCGTGGAGCAGGGTCTTCTGGGCGCGATTGAGCTCGGGGATGACCGTCTTGGCGGGCACGACGTCCACCAGGACCGGCTGGGACTCCTTGAAGCGCTCGCAGATGCGGGCGTTGGCCTCGTCGATCCCCTCGACCTTCTCAAGCTCGTTGAGCAGGTGGATCATGCGCTTGTTACCGCCGGCCTTGGGCTTCCAGGTGTACTGGACGCTCTCGGCGCCGTAGGCGCGCAGCGGGTCGTTGAAGCTCTCCACGCCCACGTTGATCACGCGGGGCTTGCTGGTGAGGAGCTCCATGACGGCCTCGGAGGGCTCGGGCAGGGGGCTGTCGTCCTTGACCTCGTAGGGCGCGACCTCGCGGTCGGCCTCAGTGAAATCGATACCCTTGAAGGCCAGCGCGACGCGGACGGCCATGGCGTTGCTGGGCTCCATGATGGCACCGGCGTCCTCGAGCAGCTTGACGGAGCGGTCGTAGTCCTGCGGGTCGTTGTGGGTTCCCACCACGGTGCCCACGAAGCGGACGTCGCGGCCGTCGGCCTTGGCGGACTCGATGCACTCGGCGATCACCGGGGCGAGCTCGGCGGCCATGTCGGGATGACAGCCATAGCCCAGGACGCAATCGAAGAGGATGACGCCCGTGGTGACCTTGGAGGCGTAGTCGCGCATCATGCGGATGCGGACCTCAGGGTCGATCATGGGATGAGGACGGCCCTGGGTGTACACGTCGTCGCCGAGGTCGATGACGTCGTAGCCGCCGTGGCGCAGCATGTAGCCGTCCTCCTTGATGATGGAGCCGAGCTCAAGGGCCTCGGTAATCATCATCGCGGCCTCGCCGGCCAGGGTGCCGCCGGAGTACAGGCCGATGACGGTCTTGTCCTGCGCCAGCGGGGTCTCGACGGTCACGTCGAGCGGCTCGAGGTAGTTCTTCTTGACGGCCTCACCGTTGGCGAGGTCGACGGCGATGCGGGCGGCCTCCTCGAGGGTGTGGGCTAGGTGCACCTTGCCCAGATGGGCCTCGGGCTTCTCGCCGATGAAGATGGCGACGACCGGCTTCTCGCACTTCTCGAGCAGGTCGACGACTTCGTCGCGGACGGCGGGCGCCGGCGGCTTGGAGATGACGCAGATGACGTCGGTAGGATCGTGGTGCTCAAGGGCGACGATGGCGTCCTTGACGGTCACGGCGCCGACCTTCTCGTTGAGGTCGCGGCCACCGGTTCCGATGGCGTGCACGCAGCCGCCGTCCAGGCGGTCGATCATGCAAGTGACCTCCTGGATGCCGGTGCCGGAGGCGCCCACGATGCCGATGTTGCCGGGGTTGATGACGTTGGTGAAGGCAACGGGCACGGAGGAGACCACGCCGGTGCCGCAGTCGGGACCCATGAAGAGCAGGCCCTTCTCGTGAGCCTTCTGCTTGAGGCGGACCTCATCCTCCAGCGGCACGTTGTCGGTGAAGGAGAAGACGTTCAGGCCCAGGTCGAGGGCGCGCTCAAGCTCGGGCGCGGCGTACTCGCCGGGGATGGAGAACAGGGCCATGTTGGCCTCGGGGAGCATCGCCATGGCCTCTTCCCAGCTGCTGGCCTCGGCGGGCGCGCCGGCGGCCTCCTTCTTGGTGGAGAGGTCGGCGAGGAAGGTCTCGGTCTCGGCCAGGACGACGTCCATGATGCCCTCGTCCTCGGTCTCAACCACGATAACCATGTCGCTCGGGGCGGCAGCCTCGGCCTCGGCGGTCAACAGACCTGCGGCGCGGTAGATGTCCTTGTTGGCATCGGTGCCCATCATGATCTGGCTCTGGATCACGCCGTCAAGCGTGTTGATCTTGTTGGTCAGCAGCATCAGGTTGATTGAATCCTGATAGGAGTTTTGCTTGACCACGGTCTTCAGCATAGGTTCCTCCTTGATTGCGGTTTGCCTTGCAAAAAAGCTCTTCCGTTCGGAAACGGACCGCGCTGCATTCCCGGGCTGCAGCGGCCTTCTCGCGCTGCATAAAATTGAAGCATGGGCAAAATGGGAATACACTTCCCTTACGGATAAGATTTGTGCCGTTTTTTTGACCTTTTGGGGCATGCCACAAAACGAAAAGCTCGATAGGCTGTCAAGTAAACTGAAGGAGTTGGCATGATTGTTCGCGAAGCCCTATTGCTGCCGTCCTTCGCGGAAGCGAAGGTAATAGCCGGTGCCGGTGGACTCGACAACGAATTGTCGAGCGCCATGGTGCTCGAGGCGGCCGACATTGAGAATTGGGGCAAGAGCGGGCAGCTCATCATCACGAGCTTCTTTGCGCTCCAGGAGCTCTCCGAGAGCGAAGTGGCCCAGTTCTTCCACACCATGAGCGCCATCGGCATAGCGGCCATGGCATTCAAGCCCGAACGCCTGCTGCTCAACGCGCCCCAAAACGTCATCGCGCTCTGCGAGGATTTCGGCGTGCCGCTCATCGAGCTGAGCCCATCGGTCAAATACGAGTCCATCATGCTCGACGTGCTCGGACACGTCCTCGACTCGAACCTGACCCTCCTCAACCGCTTTTATGACGCCCACAAGCACACCATGGCGCTCGCCCTCAAGCAGCCCTCAATCCCGTATATCCTCAACACGCTCAAAAACACCTTGCGCATGGACGTCAGCTACCTGGACACCACGCGCGACCGCAGACTCGGCACCGATCCGACCCGCACGTGTTTTGACGCGTATTCGCTCATCAGGCGCGAGCCCAAGCCGTTCCAAACGCATGCGTACTTCGACGCGATGCTCTTCTTCAACCGAGCCGCCGCGAAGGAGGCGGACGACAATCGACCCGCAGACGAGGACCGCGCGGAAAAGGCGCTCGCCGTGCGCATACCGAGCTCGGATGGCGTCGACTATTACCTGCTCGTGCACGAATCCGACGTGGAGCTCACCCCGCTCGACACCATGACCATAGAGAACATCGTCGGGCTCCTCCAGATGAAGATCCTCGAGCAAAACGCGATCAAACAGAAGCTCTTCATCCAGAACAACAACGCGGTCCACGACCTGCTCCTCGAGCGATACGGAACGCCCGAGCGGATCAACTCCGCCCTCACCGTCCTGGGCATCGACGAGTTTCCCTTCTACGAGGTGCTCTTTGTCCATGTGAGCCTTGTGGACTGCGCGGACATCGACCGCCTGGATGAGCTTCAACAGGCCATCAGGCGCAGAATTCGCTCCGCGTACCCCGGAATCGTCTACTTTGTGAACAACGACCGCCTCGTGTTCCTCCACAACTTCCGCAGCCCGCTCACGCGGTTCAACCTCGACCTCATCCAGGACATCCTGGACAAGCTGCACGCCTCATCCACGCTGCCGCCCTTCAAGCACCTCGTCGCGCTGAGCAGCACGGTCGACCGCTATGCGATCGGCCAGGCGAACACCGAGGTGCTCAATGTCTACAGGCTGTTCAACGGCTCCACAAGCAGCGACCGCGCCATCCGGTTCGAGGACCTGGGCGTCTACAAGCTCATGCTCATGGCCGACGACCTCTCGCAGCTCGCAGAGTACATGGACCCGCGCGTGGTCGATCTTGCCAAGAAGCAGCCAGAGCTGCTCAGCACCCTCATCTGCCTGTGCGAGAACGGCATGGACTTCTCCAAGACAGGCGAGCAGCTGTTCATCCACCCCAAGACCGTCCGTTATCGCGTGGAGCGCGCACGGAAGGTCTACGGCATCGACGTCAAGAACCCCGATGACTTCCTGCAGGTCGTGCTCACCAACAAGATCATGGCCCTGGGCAGGGAGAGCTGAGACCCCCTTCTAGGCTGGGCGATCCCCCACCGCCCGGCCACCCCCCATGCCGTACCGCGCGGAGCACGCGCACGCATACACATGAGAAAGGCACGAACGTGAACTTGGCCGACCTCCTTACCATCCACCATCCGCTCGCCGCGCGCGACCGCCACATCGCCGTGTTCTACCTGCACGGCGGCGGACTACTCTATGGGGAGCGCGACGACCTTCCGCAACCCTATATCCGCCAGCTCACCGACGCGGGTTACACGCTCATCTGCGCGGACTATCCCTTGGCGCCGGAGTCCTCCCTGCCCCAGATCGTCGATGCGGCCTTCGAGACATGGCAAGCGGCGGTGGCCGAGCCGCAGACCGCCGGGGAATACAAGGCACACTTCCTGTTCGGCCGATCGGCGGGCGCATATCTCTCGCTCCTGCTTGCACGCAAGATCGGACGCCGCGAGGACATGCCGCAGCCGGCGGGCATATTGGATTTCTACGGCTATCACACCATCACCGACACCGCCTTCTCCCAACCGGCGAAAGCCTACGCACGTCTGCCCGAGGTGACACGCTCGCAGGTTGATAAGCTCGCGGGCGACGGCTCCCGAATGGTGACCACGGGGCCGAAGCCCCTACGCTACGCGCTCTACGTGTACGCGCGTCAACACGAGGGAGCCTGGCTCGACCTCATGGGCCTGGGCGGCGATGACCCGATCCACTCCCCCGACGCCTGGTCCCTCACCGATGACGAGGTGGTGCAGCTGCCGCCGTTGTTCATCACCGCCAGCAGCGGGGACGAAGACGTCCCGTTCCGCTTGTCAAAGGCGCTCTCGCGCATGGCCCCGCGTGCGGTCAAGAAGCCTGTGTACCACCTCCCCCACGACTTCGACCGCGATGTGAGCGATCCCGCGGGAGCCAAGGCGTACACCCAGGCGATCGAGTGGATGGATGCGATCGCGGGCTGACGCAATCGCAGGCCCCGAACGCCCCGCATGGCCAAGCGGCCCCCGGCGCACTTGAGTTGAACTGCACCCCAAAAATTGGACGGCTTAAATAAGAACTACGCCGCAAGGGACTGTCTCCGGAACTCCTCCGGGGTCAGCCCCTTCAGTTTAACCTGCCTTCGCCTCGTGTTCCAATGGGCGACGCACGCGTCCAGGTCCGCCTTGAAGGACTCGAAGTCGGGCCATGTCCTTCCCCGGAAGAACTCGTCCTTCATGTGGCCGAAGACCTGCTCGGTGGCGGCATTGTCGATGCAGTTGCCCTTTCTGGACATGCTCTGGACGATCCCGGCGTCCCTCAGCCTCCCGCACCACGCGGCGTGCTGGTACTGCCAGCCCATGTCGCTGTGAAGCACCGGCTTCGCGCCCTCGGGCATCTTCGCCAGCAGCCGGTCGAGCAGCTCGGCCTGCTGCGCCATGTCCGGGCTGGTCGACGTCGACCACGCGACTATCTCCTTGCTGCCGAAGTCGTACACCGGCGCGAAGTAGGCCTTGCCCCAGGGCTGCTTGAACTCGGTGACGTCGGTGCCCATCTTCTGCCACGGCCCGTCGGCGGCGAAGTCGCGCCCGATGACGTCCTCGAACGTCTCGCCCGCGACGCCCCTGTACGAATTGTACCTATGGTAGTCGGTCTCGCGGCGGATGCCGCAGCGGACCCCCATCTCCCGCATCATCTTGAGCACGGTCTTGTCGGCTATGCGAGTGCCCAGCTCGGCGCGCAGGCACATGGCGACCTGGCGGTGGCCGCACCCGTTGGCCGTGCGCGAGAAGATCTCCGCCACCGCGTCCCGCAGCTCCGGGCGCGTCGGCCTGGCCGGGTGCGACAGCGCGTAGTGGTAGCTGGACCGTGTTAGCGTCAATCTATTTTTCACCAGTTTCGCTAAACAGGCGCGCCGTTTGCGCAAAGGCGGTTTCACCGGTTGCGCTAACGTATTTTCACCGATTCCGGTCACGGCTCGACGGGGCCGTCCCTCGGCAGGTCCTTCAGCCTGTAGGACCTGCCCGTTATCTTGACCAGGTGGCAGTGGTGGCACACCCTGTCCGCGATCGCGCTCGCCGCCACGTCGTCCCCGAACACCCTGCCCCAGCCGCTGATCCCCACGTTGGTGGTGATGATCGTCGAGCGCTGCTCTTAGCGCGTCGATATCAGCTGGAACAGCAGGTCCGCGCCCGCGCTGCCGACGTCGAGGTAGCCGAGCTCGTCGATGATCAGCAGCCTCGAGTGGGCGTAGTACCTGAGCCTC
>NZ_JBQKDD010000006.1:0-131495 GCF_052122015.1 Collinsella sp. LCP19S3_A6 | reverse complement strand
TCTGGTGTGTCCATCCTCGCAGTATCCGGTTCTCAAGGTGCACGCCTGCGCTGGTTCCCGGTCCGACCGGGCCGCGCGGCAAGGAGATATATTGCCAGACCGGAGGGGCCCGCGGGGCGGGAATCTGGTTGCACACAACTCCTACACATTTATACCCGCAGCTGACGCTTGCCAGTCGTTACCTACCACTCGCCGAGCATATCTTTATATTGATCAGCCCCATGGCTAGAGCCGATATGCGCCCCGAGCCAAAGCGCAGCCGGCATCAAGCAACTCGTCGCGCTCCTCCACCGAAAAGCCCTCGGCGTACACTCGCACCACCGGCTCAGTGCCACTCGGGCGAACCAACAGCCAGGTATCATCCTCAAATGCCAAACGCAAGCCGTCCATGTGACTTACGCTCTGCGGCGCCTTGCCGCAAATCGACTTTGGATTCACACCGGGAAGCAGCGTGCGCAGCGACTCGGCATCTTCTGCCTCAAGTCGTAAATCTCGACGGCCATAACTTGTTTTTCCAAAACTCGCCTCGAGCTGATCGACCAGCACGCCCAGCGAAGCCCCCGTCTTTGCCATGAGCTCACACAGGAGTAGGCAAGCGAGAATGCCGTCACGCTCGGGCATATGCGCGGCAATGCCGATGCCACCGGCCTCCTCACCGCCCATAAGCACCCCGTCTTTTTTCATCTCGGCGGCTATATATTTGAAGCCAACCGGTTTTACGGTCACACGGCAACCGAGTGCCTCGGCAACACGACGTACAAGCGTCGAGCACGATAGATTGACGACGACTCGCCCCTTCAAATTGCGAAACTGAACCAATTCGCCCATTACGAGCGCCATGATCTGATGCGGATGTATATATCTACCGCGCTCGTCGACCGCGCCAATACGGTCAGCATCGCCATCGGTCACCAGGCCGGCACACGCACCGTCTTCGATAACTGCACGCTCGCAGGCATCCACCCACGGCTCTACGGGATCGGGACAGATATCCCCCCAATCCGATGCTTGCCCCACATGAATCTCATGGACCTCAACACCCAGCTCGCGCAGCAAATCGGCAAGATAACCTTGAGCCGCTCCCCCCATGGGGTCGACCACCACGCGCAGATGAGCGGCACGAATGGCATCGGCATCGACAAACGATGCTACCGCTCGCATATAGTCGGGAATGATATCCGCCGTGCGATACTGCTCCTCGAGCCCCAGAGGTTCGGCGGCCATCGTTGCCTCGAGCTCTTCGATGACGTCCTGGTTTGCCGTGGAACCATCGCCCATGCGCAGTTTGAGACAGAGATAGCCCTGCGGATGATGTGAACCGGTCACCATGAGCGCCCCGCACGCCTCGCCATCGTATGCGGCAGCCCACGTGATGGCAGGCGTGGGTACAAAACGGGCCGCGAGCACGGCATCAAGGCCATGGGCCGCAAGCACGCCAGCTGCAAGTTCTGCAAACTCGCGCGCCCGGGGACGGGTGTCATACCCGATATATACCGTCTTGCCGGGATATGTCTTTTGCCAGAGCTCGCCGGCGGCATCAGCGATACGGGCAACATTGTCAGCGTTAAAATCCTCGCCGACGCGAGCGCGCCAGCCATCAGTTCCAAAATGAATTATCGCGCACACACGCAGACACCTCGCAGTGTTTGGATCATGGTACGCAGGTGGTATACCCGCAACGAGCGCCCGGCAAGCCGCCGGCGCACGCATTCACCGTTTAGGCAAAAGCCGTCGAGGGCGCATATAGACAAAAAAACCGCCCCGGTTGGGGCGGTAATTCGAATGTGCTTTTCTTAGGACTCTATATATCGAGCGCGTCTGCCATAGCAGCCGTCGTGATCGCCGTGGTTCCGCAACAGCCACCAACCATTGCGGCGCCAGCCCGCTTCCACTCGACGCATGCGCGCGCGAAAGCTTCGGGGTCCTCGTGCCACACGGGCCCATCTTGCGTTTGGACCGGATTTCCCGCATTGGGACGTACAGTAACGGGCGTCGTGGCTATCTTGACCATTCTTGGTACCGCAGCGGTAGCCGCTGTCAGGGTGCAGCAATTGATCCCAACCGAGCTCGCACCGTGCTTCTCGGCATACAAGATGGCACCTTCGATGTTTAGGCCATCACCCAGCAGGTCGCCCTTGTCATCAATAGCAAAGCTCACCAGAACGGGCATGCCATCAGCGGCATCATAGACACCGGCGAGCACGGGCTGCAGATTGCGGATAGACGTGATCGTCTCGACCAGAATCCCGTCGACGCCGGCGTTGAGCAGGGCGGACGCCTGCTCGCGAGCATTTGCGCGAATCTCTCGATACTCGGAAGAATCCTCGACAAACCACTCAATCGCAATAGGCCCCATGGACCCCAACAATAGCTGGGGATTTGCCTGGCGGGCATCGTCGACCGCCCCGCGATTGACCTCTGCCATAGATGGAGCGATTTCATCGCGATCGAGCGCAAAACCCGATGCCTGGAACGTATTGGTAATAAGCACCTGTGCACCAGCGGCGGCATACAGTCGGTGGATGCGAGAAACCGTCTGTGGTTCGGCGAGGTTCCAAAATGCCGGCGGAATATCGGCGGCACCGTATTCACTCAGCAGCACGCTGCCCATCGGACCCTGTGCCAGCAGCGTCTCGCTGGCAAGTCGGCGCATAAGCTCCTCGCCGCCGAAGCGATTGTAATAACTCGTATCCATATATATGTTTCGCTATTCCTCGATGCTGATTCCCTGCTTTTCGAGATAGGCGAGCCAACGGACCATTGTGTCCTCGGAAAGCGCGTGCTCCATCATGCAGGCCTCGGCATCGGCGCGCTCAAAGTCGACGCCGAGCTCCTGGACCAAAAATGTGCGAATCAGGCGATGGCGATACCAGATAGCCAAACCGACCTCGCGCCCACGGTTGGTCAGGATAACCTTGCCGTAGTGAGACTGCTCGACAAGTTCGGATGCCTTGAGAGCCGAAACCGCCTTGTTGACCGATGCCTTCGAAACGCCAAGACGCTGTGCGATATCGACCGACCGCACGCCATTAGTCTCCCCATCCTCGCTTTCGATGCGAACCATGCACTCCAAGTAGTCTTCGTTCGCCACCGTTAGATGTAGCTCGCGCGAGCTATTTGTCGTATCCATGAACATCCGTCCCTTCTGCATTCAATGGCTGATTCTACCCCATCCAAGCGTCGCGGTATGCTGCGGCATACCGTGCTAGAGTTCTTGTTGCACACGACAACCAAGATTGGAGCGGTCTCTATGGAAAACACCACCACGAACCCCGACGTACTCGAGCGTTTTTTGCGCTACGTCCAGATCAACACACAGTCCGAGGATGCCAACTGTGACCAGGTTCCGTCGAGCACCGTCCAGTTTGATCTTGCCAATGTGCTTGCCGAGGAATTGCGCGAGCTTGGTGCAACCGATGCCCATGTAACCGAAAACGCCTATGTCTGCGCTCACATTCCCGCGAGCGCCGGCTCCGAGAATAAGCCCGCCCTGGGCCTGATCGCGCACCTCGACACCACCGAGGTCGCACCGGGCGCCGGCGTAGCGCCGCACATCGTGCACTACGAGGGCGGCGACCTGGTTTGCGGCATCGTCGACGGCAAGCCCGTATCCATGAGCACCGCCAAGCTCCCCGCCCTCAACAACCTTTTGGGCGAGGACCTGGTTTGCACCGACGGCACCACGCTGCTGGGCGCCGACGATAAGGCCGGTGTCGCCGAGATTATGGCGCTCGTCGCACGCATTGCACAGGACCCCAGCCTGCCTCACCCCACGCTTGGTATTTGTTTCTGCCCGGACGAGGAAATCGGCCACGGTGCCGAGCTGTTGGATATCGAGGACTTTGGCTGTAAGTATGCCTACACAGTCGACGGCGGTCCGGTTGGCGAGCTTGAGTGGGAGTGCTTCAACGCCGCCGAGGCTACCGTTAGCTTTGAGGGCCAGTCCATTCACCCCGGCGACGCCAAGGGCCGCATGGTTAACGCGGGCAATCTGTTCTGCGACTTCAATGCCCTGCTCCCCTACGTGCAGCGTCCGGAATACACCGAGGGCTACGAGGGCTTCTATCACCTTGAGGGCGTTTCTGCCACAGTCGACCATGCCACGGCGCGCTATATCGTCCGTGATCACGATGCCGCCAAGTTCCAGCAGAAGCTCGAGCTGATGGATGCTGCCGCAGCGCTGCTCAACCAGCGTCTGGGCGAGGAGCGCGTAACGGTCGAGATCAAGCACCAGTACCGTAACATGGCCGAGATCGTCCGCGACTACCCAGAGCTGATCGAAGTCGCCAAGGAATCCTTCCTTGCCTGCGATGTTGAGCCCCAGGTGCTGCCGATTCGCGGCGGCACCGACGGCGCACAGCTGTCGTTCCGCGGCCTGCCCTGTCCCAACCTTTCGACGGGCGGCTACTGCTACCACGGCGTCAACGAGTTTGTTCCGGTCAGCTCGCTCGTCAAGATGACCGACGTCTTGCAGGAGCTCGTCGCCCGCTTCGCATAAGGAACTCGAATAATCTAGGTAAGCAGAATCGCCCCGTCCTCAAAACCGAGAACGGGGAGATTTTTTGGTGCAAGGGGAGTAGTCGGCATCGCTGGTTGAATCAACGTCAGCGAGCGACGTCCAGAGCGAACAAGTTGGCATGAAAAAGGCAGGACATTGACCTTCTGGTCATGCCCTGCCTTTTGAATGACAAATTGTCGCTCTGGGCGGCGCGCAGCGTCGAGCCGTTGCACGGGCTGGCAAGCCCGCGCAACCCTAGTAGTTGGCTTCGTAACCGTTGCCGTCGCCAGTGGGCTCCTCGTAATAATATGAGCTGTAATCCGAATCGTCCGAATAGCTCGAATCGTCCGAATAACTCGAATCGTCCGAGCTTTCCGACGAACCGGCCGTACCGTAGGCGTAATCGTCAGAAGTATGGTTGCTCAAATCACCGATTGTGGAGCTGGTTCCGTCGGATAGGCCCATGGTGTTTGGTCCCTTAGGATCCTTGCCGGCATCGACGCGCGCCATCATCTCCTTAAGCTCGTCCTCGTAGACAAAGACATAGCTCTGGCCGTCGATCATGGTGGTTTCATCTGCGTAGGAAGGCAGATTCGCCGAATAGATGCCATCGACATCCATGCCGCGCATAGCATTGACCGTAGACACGATGTCCTGAACGCTCATATCGGTCACAAGCATATCGGACAGCGAATTAACCAGGTCGAAGACCTTCGTAGCATCAAAGTTGTTGAGAATCTGGTTGGCAAGGGCACCAAGCACCTGGCGTTGGTGACGCATGCGCGTATAGTCGCCGTCGGCATAGGTATAGCGGCAACGGGCATAGGTGAGCGCGGTAGCACCGTCCATGTGCTGCTGGCCTGCCGTAATCTTAATGTCCAGATGCTCGGGGTCATCGACATCGTCGGTGGCGTTGATGTCGATACCGCCCACAGAGTCAATCAATGATTGCATACCGTCAAAGCTAACCTCGGCATAGTGGGAAATCTGCACGCCGCACAGCTCATTGACCGCTTGAACCATGGCCTCGGCACCGCCATAGGTATGGCAGGCGTTGACCTTCATGGTTTCGCCGTTATAGACAACCTTGGTATCACGTGGAATGGATATAAGCGTAGCCTGCTTTTGCGTAGGGTCGATGCGCGCCAAGATAATTGAATCGGCGCGATACGTGTCCTCGCCCGGACGACCATCGGTACCCAAAAGAAGCACGTAGAACGGATCTTTGGCCTCATTGGTATCCACCAAGATATGGCGCAGATTGTCGGTAATGACATTGGAATCGCCAAGCTTGCCCATAATGCTGGCGAACCACAGCCCGGCGGCAGTCGTAGCGCTCAACAGCACGCCAAGCACGGTGATAAGCGCAACGCGACGGATTGTCTGGCCGCGGCGGCGCTGACGAGCGCGCTCGGAGTAGCGTGCAACATTATCGCGACTGTAGATCTTGGCCTGTGCGCCGGTTGAAGGTCTTCGAGTATCCGCTAAGGGCTTCTTATTATTAAACATAGGCAACCTGCATTAGTAGATGACGGGATCGGGAACAGTGGCGTGCTCGACGTTTGCACCAAGTGCCTGGAGTTTTTCGACAAACTGCTCATAGCCACGTTTGATGTGATGGATGGCCGAGACCTCGGTAACGCCGTCGGCGATAAGGCCAGCAACGACGAGCGCGGCGCCGCCGCGCAGATCAGGCGAGGTAACCTGTGCACCCGAGAATCCCTTGACGCCATGAATCATGGCGTGATGGCTTTCGATGCGGATATCCGCGCCCATACGGACCAGCTCCGACGCGAACATGAAGCGGTTCTCGAAGATATTCTCGGTAATCACAGAGCTGCCATCAGCAAGAGCGGAAAGCACCATGATCTGCGCCTGCATGTCCGTCGGGAAGCCCGGGAACGGAAGTGTCTGAATATCGACCGGCCTGATGCGCTCGACACGACTCACGTGAACGCCATTCTCGATTCGCTCACACTCGATACCCATGAGCTCCATCTTCTTGAGCACCATGCCCAAGTGAATGGGGCAAAAGCCCGTAACGTCGACACCGCGGTCATCGGCCATCAGGGCACCGGCAACGATAAAGGTGCCGGCCTCGATGCGGTCGCCCACCACGCGATGGGTAACGGGATGCAGTTCGTCCACACCTTCGATGGTCACGACGGGCGTGCCGGCGCCAACAATCTTGGCGCCCATCTCGTTGAGCATGTTGGCAAGGTCGACGATCTCGGGCTCGCGAGCCGCATTATCGATAACCGTAGTGCCTTGTGCGCGCACGGCCGCCATGATGAGGTTCTCGGTAGCGCCGACGCTGGCAAATTCAAGCGTAACCGTGGTACCACGCAACCCCTGAGGAGCGTTGGCATTGATGTAACCGTGTGCAGTGTCGAATTCTACGCCCAGCGCCTCAAGACCCAAGATGTGCATGTCGATCTTACGGGCACCCAGATTGCAGCCACCCGGCATGGCAATCTTGGCACGATGGAAACGGCCCAGCAGGGGACCCATCACGGCCGTGGAGGCGCGCATCTTGGCGACAAGCTCGTAGGGAGCCTCCCAGGAATCAACCTGAGAAGTGTCGATCTCGAGCGTATGCTCATCGAGAACGTCAATCTTGGCGCCCATACCCTTGAGCACCTTGCCCATAACATGGACATCCGAGATATCGGGCACGTTCTGCAGCGTCGTCTTCCCCGGTGCCAGAAGCGTTGCCGCCATGAGTTTGAGTGCAGAGTTCTTTGCACCCGAAACAGGCACGGAGCCTCCGATGGTGTGGCCACCTTCAACACGGATAATATCCAAGGTCTACCCTTTCAAAAAGCATGCCCGGGATGGCTGGGCCATCCCGGGCATGATGTGTTCGCAAATAGTCGAACGCCAAATCGTTTGACTATTGGGCAAGCATGAGCTTACACCATGCGATTTCATTATAGAGGTAGGCGCGACGTGCATCATCCTCCGACAAATTACCCAGCTTCTCTTCAAAACCTTGAATATCAGCTTTAAGCTTGTCGGCATCGACGGTCGCCAAATCGCAAGCGCGCTCGGCGAGGACAATCACGACATCGTCCGCAACCTGGGCATAGCCGCCGTCCACAGCAAACGTGTGGTCGACGGTGCCCATTTGCTTATCACAAACGCGAACGTAGCCGCGATCGATCGTGCAGATCTCGCTAGCGTGACGCGGAAGAATGCCGAACTCGCCGTCCGTGGAAGGCAGGGCGACAAATGCCGCCTCGCCTTCATAGGCGCAGCTCTCCGGACACACGATGCGGATTTGCATAGCCACTACTTCTCCTCCATCTTGGCGGCGCGCTCGCGCACGTCGTCAATCGTGGACGCATAACGGAACGCCTGCTCGGGCAGGTCGTCGCACTCGCCGTCGACAATGGCGGCAAACGAGCGGACCGTGTCCTCGACACGGATGTAGACACCGGGGTTGCCGGTGAACTGCTCGGCGACGTGGAAGGACTGAGACAGGAACTGCTGGAGCTTACGGGCACGGTTGACCGTAAGGCGCTGCTCCTCGGAAAGCTCGTCCATACCCAGAATGGCGATGATGTCCTGCAGGTCGGAGTACTCCTGGAGCAGCTCTTGGACTGCGACGGCCACACGATAGTGCTCCTCGCCGACAATCGAGGGATCCAGGGCGTCGGAAGAGGAAGCCAAGGGGTCGATTGCGGGATACAGACCGAGCTCGGCGATGGAACGCGAAAGAACGGTCGTGGCGTCGAGGTGCGTAAACGTCGTGGCGGGAGCCGGGTCGGTCAGGTCGTCTGCAGGGACGTAGACAGCCTGAACGGAGGTGATGGAACCCGTCTTGGTCGAGGTGATGCGCTCCTGGAGGTCGCCCATCTCGGTAGCCAGCGTGGGCTGGTAGCCAACAGCGGACGGCATACGGCCCAGAAGGGCGGAAACCTCGGAACCGGCCTGGGAGAAGCGGAAAATGTTATCGATGAACAGCAGGACGTCCTGGCCACGATCGCGGAAGTACTCAGCGGTGGTGAGGCCGGCCAGACCGATGCGCAGACGCGCTCCAGGCGGCTCGTTCATCTGACCGTAGACCAAGCAGGTCTTGTCGATAACGCCAGACTCGCTCATCTCGAGGAACAGATCGGTACCCTCACGGGTACGCTCGCCAACGCCGGTGAACACCGAGGTGCCGCCATGCTCCTGGGCGAGGTTGTTGATGAGCTCCTGAATCAGAACGGTCTTGCCGACGCCGGCGCCACCAAACAGACCAGTTTTGCCGCCACGGATGTAGGGCTCGAGCAGGTCGACGGCCTTAATGCCGGTCTCGAAGATCTCGGTCTTGGTAGTGAGCTCGTCGAAATGAGGTGCCGGGTGATGGATGGGATAAAACTCATCGATCTGGGGCATGGGCTTGCCATCGACAGGCTGGCCCATAACATTCCAAATGCGGCCGAGGGTCTCGGGGCCGACGGGCATCTTCATGGGTGCGCCGGTGTCGACCGCGACGACGCCGCGCTGCAAGCCGTCGGTCGACGTCATGGCGACGGTACGAACGACACCGCCGGGAAGCTGAGACTCAACCTCCAGGATGGTGCTGATGTGACCCATCGGCGTATCGGCCTCGACCGTGAGCGCGTTGTAGATCGAGGGGACAGCGCCATCGAACTTAACGTCGACAACTGCGCCGATGATACGGACGATACGTCCCTCACCGGCCGTCTGACGTGCCGTGGCCTCCTCGACCGCCGCTTTAACGGTGGTATCTGCCATTAGTGTTCCTCCAATGCTGCGGCTCCGCCCACGATCTCGTTGATCTCCGTGGTAATGGAAGCCTGACGCACGCGGTTATACGTACGGGTAAGAGTCGAGATGATCGACGACGCGTTCTCCGTGGCGGAGTGCATGGCCTTACGGCGCGCACCCTGCTCGGCGGCGGCCGAATCGATCAGCGCCTGGTGAATGACGGTCAGGATGTAGCTGGGGACCAGCTCAGCCAACACATGCTGGGCGCTCGGCACGAACTTGAACGAGGACGAAACGCGCTCGGGGCCCTCGTCTGCGTTCTTGCGCGGGCCATGTGCCATGGCGATCATCTCGGGGTCGAGCGGAAGCAAATGCTCGGTACGAAGAACCTGATCGACGCGGTTGCGAGCGTGATGGTACACGATCTCGACGCGGTCGAGCTGACCCTTGGAGTACTCGTCGCAGATATAGCTCGCGATCATGCGGGCATCCTCGAGGCTCGGGTCGGCCGAGGAACCCTCGAAGTGCATGACCGTGTTGGCACGGCTGCGGAAATACTCGCTCGCCTTGCGACCGCATGCGATGATCTCGCACTCGGCGCCATCATGTGCCCATTCGCGAGCGATTTTCTCGCAGGTGCGCTCAACGTTGACGTTGAAGCCGCCCGCCAGACCGCGATCGGACGTGATCGCGATGATCAGACCGCGCTTGAACTCCTCATGCGTCTTGAGCATGGGGTTGTCGCCGACAGTCTCTGTATCGCTCGCAACGGTGTGCATGACGTCGGTGAGCGCCTTCTTGTAGGGCTCAGCCTGCGTGGCTCGATCGAGCGCGCGACGGATCTTGGCCGTAGAGACCATCTCCATCGTGCGCGTGATCTGCTTGGTGCTCGTGACCGAGGAGATTCGCTTCTTAATGTCGCGAAGGTTAGCCATAGAGCTTAGTTCTCCTCTGCGCCCTCAGCTGCGCTCGCGGTGGAGGCATGCTTGGAGGCGTACTCGTTCTTGAAATCGGTGATGGCCTGAAGCAGCTGCTCTTTGGTCTCGCCGTCGATCTTGTTGGTACGGACCTTCTGCAGCAAGCCGCCAAAGCCAGCATTCATGTACTCGAGCAGCTCGGCGCGGAACGGCAGCACCTCGGAAAGGGGCAGGTCGTCGATAAAGCCCTCGTTGCCGGCGAACAGCGTAACGATCTGCTCGGCGACGTCGAACGGCTTAAAGCGCGGCTGCTTAAGAAGCTCGGTCATGTGCGCACCGTGGGTAAGCTGCTTTTGGGTGGCTGCATCCAGGTCGGAACCGAACTGGGTAAAACCGGCGAGCTCACGGTAGGCGGCAAGGTCCAGACGGAGGTTGCCGGCGACCTGCTTCATGGCCTTGGTCTGAGCGGAGCCACCGACGCGCGACACCGAGATGCCGACGTCGACTGCCGGGCGCTGGCCCTGGAAGAAGAGCTCGGACTGCAGGTAGATCTGACCATCGGTAATGGAAATGACGTTGGTCGGAATGTAGGCCGAAACGTCGCCGTCCTGGGTCTCGATGACCGGCAGGGCCGTCATGGATCCGTAGCCGTTCTTCTTGGACATCTTGACGGCACGCTCGAGCAGGCGAGAGTGCAGGTAGAAGATGTCGCCAGGATAGGCCTCGCGTCCGGGCGGACGATGCAGCGTCAGCGACATCTGACGATAGGCGACAGCCTGCTTGGATAGGTCATCGTAGATGACGAGCACATGGCCGCCGGGGTTGGTCTCGCTGGCGGGCTCGCCGTTCTCGCCGTTGTACATAAAGAACTCGCCGATAGCGGCACCGGCCATAGGGGCGATGTACTGCATAGGGGCCGAGTCGGCAGCGGTAGCCGAGACGATGATGGTGTAGTCGAGTGCGCCGTGCTGGGCGAGGGTCTCACGGATGTTGGCAACCGTAGAGGCCTTCTGGCCGATAGCGACGTAGATGCAGACCATATCCTTACCGCGCTGGTTGAGGATGGCATCGATCGCGATGGCGGTCTTGCCGGTCTTACGGTCGCCGATGATGAGCTCACGCTGGCCACGGCCGATAGGAACCATGGAGTCGATAGCGAGCAGACCAGTCTGAACCGGCTCGCAGACCGGGGTGCGGTCGATAACGCCGGGGGCCTTGAACTCGATGGGGCGACGGTGCGTGGCGACGATATCGCCCAGGCCGTCGATGGGCTGACCCAGCGGGTTGACGACGCGACCGAGCATGGCGCGGCTCACGGGAATATCCATGACGCGACCGGTGGTACGGCACTCGTCGCCTTCCTTGATGACGTTGACGGCGCCGAACAGAACAGCACCGACCTCATCGCGGTCGAGGTTCTGGGCAAGGCCGTAGACGGTCTCGCCGGTCTCGGAGCTCTTGAACTCCAAGAGCTCGCCGGCCATGGCGTTGCGCAGTCCCGAGACGCGCGCGATGCCGTCGCCAACCTCGTCAACATGGGAAACCTCTTGCGTGTCGACGGTAGCCGCCAGGCCATCGAGCTTCGCCTGCAGGGCGCGGGCGATGCTTTCGGCATTGAGGGTATCGGACATAACTAGGCTTCACCTCCGTTATTCAAAATCGTGGAACCGAGGGCCTCACGCGCTGCGCGCAGCTGGGTCTTGACGGTAACGTCGCGACGCTGGCCGCGGGCCTCGAGAATCAGACCGCCGATGATGGACGGATCGACCTTCTCGATCAGGAACACCTTGCGTTTTAGATCGGCCTCGCATTTCTCGGTAATCGTGCGGCGCAGCTCGTCATCGAGCGGGACAGCCGTGGTGACGGTGACGCCTACGACGTCCTCGTCGGTCGCGGTTACCATCCGATAAGCCGATGCAATCTGCGGCAGAAGATCGAGCTGGCCGCGCTCGAACACGGTACCGAGGACAGCAAGCACCTCGGGGCTGGCGTTCGCGATGACCTCAAGCTCGTGAAGATCGCGGAACACACGGCCCTCGGCCTTAGCGGCCTCCAGGAGGGTGCGTGCATAGGTCTCGAGAACCCTGTTCTCCATGCGGCTGTTAGGCATTCAGGCTACCTGCTTCCTTTATGTAGCGCTCGATCAGACGACGCTGCTCGTCGTCGTTCTCGAGGGCCTCGCCGACAATCTTGGTCGCAACGGAGACGGAAAGATCGGCGATGGAGCCGGCAGCGGCGGCATAGATGGAGTTGCGCTCGTCCTCGGCGTTGGCGTGGGCCTTGGCAATGATGTCCTCGGCCTCCTCGTGAGCCTTGGCGACAATGCGGGCGCGCTCGGACTCGGCGTCCTGACGGGCGGCGGTCACGATGTCGGCAGCCTGACGACGGGCGTCGGTGAGGAGGGCGTCGGACTCCTTGCGGGCCTCGATGGCCTTGCGCTTGGTGGTCTCAGCCTCATCGAGGCTGTCCTTGATGCGCTTGCCGCGCTCTTCCATCGTCTGCAGAATCTGCGGCCAGGCGAACTTGGCCAAAACGATGAAGATGATGAGGAAGGCAATGAGTGCAGGGACGAATTCCGCCATCTTGGGGACGAGGATCTCGGCCTTGTTCTCAGACTCCTCGGCGAATGCCGACACCGGCATGGCGAGCATGGCGCCCGTCAGCGCAGCAGCGACTTTCGCGTGGTTGAAATGCTTCATGGCGACTACCTTCGTGCTCAATTACGAAATCAGCGTAACGACGAAGCCGATCAGGCCCAGAGCCTCGGTGAATGCAGATGCAAGAATGAAGACGGTGAAGGCACGGCCCTGGACCTCAGGCTGACGAGCCATAGCGCCCGTAGCACCGAATGCTGCAAGACCAATTGCGAGACCGGCACCGATAACGCCGAGACCATATCCGATAACTCCCACGATTCCTCCTTTGTCGTGCGCGTGTGCGCAGGATAAATACCTATGTTGTAGAGGCGCACGCGGGTGCCGCGCCTCCGAACACCAAATAAATGCGACCGCTAGTGGGCGTCAGCCTCTGCGATCTGAATGTACACGGCCTCGAGGACCGTAAAAACGTATGCCTGAACAAAGGCAACGATCAGCTCGACGGCGTAGATTACCAAAAGAATCAAAACCCACGCCACGCTGGGCAGGGCGCCCACGGCGTTCATGGCCGTAAAGTGCTCCAGCATCGGCTGGGCAAAGAGCGTGGCCATGATGGCGAACGAGCCCATGACGATGTGGCCGGCGAACATGTTGCAGAACAGACGGACGGCGAGCGTGACCAGGCGCAGGCACAGCGAGAAGAGCTCGATGACCCACACGAAGACGTTCATGGGGAAGGCGACGCCCGCAGGGGCGAGGCTCTTGAAGTACCCAAAGAAGCCGTGCTTCTTGATACCGAAATAGATGAAGTACACAAACGATACGAGTGCGAGGGCGGCGGTACAGCCGATGGCACCGGTGCCGGGCTTCATGCCGGGGATGAGGCCGATAAAGTTGTTGATCAGGATAAAGAAGAACAGCGAGGCCAAAAACGGGAAGTGCTTCTTCCAGTTGTCGCCAACGACACCCTTGGCGATATCGTCCTGCACGTACTCGATGACCCACTCGACGCCGTTAACGAAGAAGCCCTCGGGGACAACCTTCTGCTTCTTAGTAAACGCGAAAAAGACCACGAACATGACGACAGCGGCGATAAGCAGCCAGAACGAGTACTGCGTCAGGCCCGCGTTAAGGTCACCCACGACCGGAGCCGAGGAGAACTCAGCGACGAGCTCGGCGATCGCGCTGGGTAACTTGGCAAATGCGTCCAAGATTCCACCTTCCCTGTTTGCCCGCACCAAGGTGGGGCAACGCCTTTAATCCTTCATAATCACCATGCAGGCGATCACGATCCAACAAATCAAAAACCCGGCGAGCTCGCCGCACAAAAAGGCGATGAGCGCCACGGGGGCTACCAGGTGCACAATTACGACGCCCATAAAGAGCACCGCAAACGACACCATGATACCCAACATGCCTACCGTCATGTTGGCATCGCGTCGATGCGCCAGCACCGAAGCAAGCGCAAGGTACAACGGCAAAAATGCAACAAGACCGACGACGAATCCCGTTGCGATGAACGGCACGTGGCCTGCCAGCTCAACCGGCATGTGCGTTCCCTTCTCGCGACATATAGCCCACATGGAGCCATACCCCGCTCACATCGTCCTAGTATTTTAGGGCGCATGATTGCAAAATCAATGCACTGTTACCCAACCTTAATCGCGTCTTTAGCCCCTTGGGGTGTCAAACGGACAAAAGGCCGAGCACTGAGGACGAATGGGTCGCGATGGCCGACGAGCGTACTTGACAAACGCCGCCGCACCCGCGTAAGCGCAGCGCGACAGCGTTGTTGACTATTGTACGAACCGAACACGCGATGACAAGTGGAAAAACGTAAGTTAATACACAACTGTACATTTTCTTAAGACACTCTTTATACCGTACCTACGGTATAGCGCGTTTTGGGCCCTCTGTGACTGCGACGACACTCATAAATATGCGTGCAGGCGTCACTCGTACACCCGCACGCACCAATCATGCACGAATGAGCACGTGCAGCTGCCCATGCCCAGCGACTAGAGCGTGCCGTAGATGCGGTCGCCGGCGTCGCCGAGGCCGGGAACGATGTAGGCAGCCTCGTTGAGATGGTCGTCGATGGCACAGGTATAGATATGCACATCTGGGTCCTTCTCGGTCAGCGACTTGAGGCCCTCGGGGGCCGCGACGATGCACAGCATGCGGATGTCCTTGACACCGCGCTCGCGCAGGTAGCTGATGGCCATCTCGGCCGAACCGCCCGTGGCGAGCATGGGGTCGACAACCAGGCAGATGCGCTGGTCGATATCCTTGGGCATCTTGCAGTAATACTCATGCGGTTCGTGGGTAACCTCGTCGCGCTCCATACCGATGTGGCCCACGCGAGCGGAGGGCACCAGGTCGAGGATGCCGTCGACCATGCCAAGGCCCGCACGCAGGATGGGCACGATGGCGAGTTTCTTGCCGGCGAGCTGTTTGAACGTGGCGGTAGTGATGGGGGTCTCGACCTCGACGTCTTCCATAGGCAGGTCGCGCATGGCCTCGTAGCCGTCAAAAAGCGCGAGTTCGCGCACGAGCTGGCGGAACTGATTGGTGCCGGTGTTTTTGTCGCGCAGGATCGACAGCTTGTGCTGGACGAGCGGATGATCGACAAGCGTCACACGGGACGCATCGTAGGTAACGGTCATGAGTTGATTGCCCCTTTCGTTGCGGCCGTAAAACGACCTTGCTGGCATGGCGCGCAGCGATGTTGCCGCCGCGCGCCATACACAAGTTTAGCGGTTTGCTGTATCGAGTGGCCCGTCGCAGCCCTACTGTGCGGTACTGAGCGAGCGCTTGACCGCATCGCGCCAGCCCGCAAGGTTTTGCTCGCGGCGCTCGGCGGACATGTGGGGAAGGAAGGTCCTAACGATCTGGGCATTTTGCTCCAGCTCTTCCAGGTCTTCCCAATAGCCGACGGCAAGGCCCGCCAAGTACGCGGCACCGATTGCCGTGGTCTCCACCGTCTCGCATTGCAGCACGGGGATATCCAGCAGGTCGGCCTGGAATTGCATGATGAACTCGTTGCGCGACGCGCCGCCATCGACAGACAGGCGTTCGATCGAAAGCCCCACGTCCTGCTCCATGGCGCGCAGCACGTCGTAGCTCTGATATGCCATGGATTCGCAGGCGGCACGTACGATGGTCGCACGGCTCGAGGCGCCGGTCAGACCGCACACGATACCGCGGGCACGCGGGTCCCACCAGGGAGCGCCCAAACCCGCAAAGGCGGGAACGAAGTAGCAGCCCTCGTTGTCGTTAATCGAAGCGGCGAGTTGTGCCGACTCGCTCACGCTCGAGATGATGCCCATGTTGTTGCGAAGCCAGTTCATGGTGGAGCCGGCGGCAAAGATGGAACCCTCGAGTGCGTAGCTGATCTTCCCGTCCGCGGCGATACCGATGGTGGAGACCAGACCGTTCTTGGATTCGACGACCTCGTCGCCGGTGTTCATGAGCATAAAGCAACCAGTACCATAGGTGTTTTTGGTCTGGCCGGGATGGAAACAGCAGTGGCCGAACAGCGACGCCTGCTGGTCGCCCGCCACGCCCATGATGGATGGCATGTTGGTCATGATGTCGCTCGCGACGCGGCCGTAGTCGCCCGAACTCCAACGAACCTCGGGCATCATGGAACGTGGAACGTCAAAGAGCGCCAGCAGGTCGTCGTCCCAATCGAGCGTATGGATATTAAAGAGTGCCGTGCGGCTGGCATTGGTGTAGTCGGTGGCAAAGACCTGGCTGCCGGTGAGGTTGTAGATGAGCCAGGTGTCGATGGTGCCAAACATGAGGTCGCCCGCCGCCGCGCTCTCGCGTGCGCCGTCGACGTTGTCGAGAATCCACTGCACCTTGGAGGCCGAGAAATACGGGTCGAGCGTAAGCCCCGTGCGGGAGCGCACCAGCTCTTCTGCGCCCTGCTCAACCAAATTATCGATCAGAGACGCGGTGCGACGGCACTGCCATACGATGGCGTTATAGATGGGCTGGCCGCTCACGCGGTCCCAGACCACCGTGGTCTCACGCTGATTGGAGATACCGATGGCGGCGATGCGATCGGAATGAATCCCGCTCTTAAACTGAACCTCCATCATGACCGCAATCTGGCTGGCAAGGACCGCCATGGGGTCTTGCTCCACCCAGCCGGGACGCGGGAAGCTGGTTTTGACGCTGCGGCGCGCTTGGGCGACAATGCAGCCGTACTCGTCGACGATGGTCGCAAGTACCGAGGTGGTGCCGCAGTCGAGCGCCATGATGTAGGAACCGCCAAAGTCAAACGAGGCATCTTCCATGCCCAGGCTGCCCAGATTCAACGACATCGCTTACACCTTTCTGTTGCATCGGGTCGGACAGGACCCGCTCAATCTCTGACGCGGGAAGTGCGCCTTGGCGCAGGATCTGGAGCCCGCCGTGCTGGAACGACACGATGGTCGAAGCGTCGCGGCACGGCGTCTCGCCCGCGTCGACGGCCACGTCGACCCCTTCTAGAATGCGGTCTTCAACGTCGGCAAAGCTTGCCGGTGCGGGCGCGCCGTGTGTATTGGCGCTCGTACAGGCAAGTGGGCTGCCACAGGTGCGAATGAGCGCCTGTACCACGGGCGAGGCCGACGCGCGAAGAGCCACCGTGTCGTCGGCGGCACGCATAAAGGTCGGCACGCAGGGAGCCGCCTTGACCACAATAGTCAGGGCGCCCGGCCAGCATCGTCGGGCAAGTATGCGTGCCTCTTCTGGGATATCCACGCCGTAGCGGTCGAGGGCCTCGGCATCATCGACCAGCCAGGCGACCGTTTGGGTGAGCTCACGCTGCTTGAGGGTAAAGATGCGACGGTAGCCGGTACCGAGCGCGGGCACCGCGGCGCCGTTGACGGCAGCCTGCGGATCGCGCGGCCACGGCAGAGATTCGCTTGTATCTTGGGGCACGGCGTCCGAGAAGGTGTTGACTGCCACAGCGACGCCATAGACGGTCTCGGTTGGGATCAGGGCCAGGCCGCCACGGCCGAGCACCTCGGCCGTACGCTCGACGGCGAGCCGATGCGGCTCGCGCGCTCCCTCGAATACCCGATAGACCGTCTGCATGTGTATGCCAGCCCCTTACGCTCTGGTGAAAGTTTGTTTACTGAGGGGCATTCTCGCACGAAACGTTTAACCTATTTGTCCACAGCGCATGTTGGTTTGGTGAGCGGCTATAGCAGTCGGTGAAAGTGAGGGGTAATTGAGCTGTGACAAGCCTCTTTACATTTCCGGCGCAGCGCTCCCGCCGCCGCGCCGCCAATACGTTTCGTACTTTACTGACGTTGTTTGGGCTCGGTGACGATAGCTCGAACGATGCGGGGACGATCGGTGAGGTCACGGACGATGCGTACGTCCGAAAGACCCGCCTGGCGGCAGAGCTCGGCCGCGGCGTCGAGGGCACCCTCATAGAGCTCGCAGGCAAACAGGCCGCCGGCGCGCAGCATATAGGGCGCCGCATTGAGCAGGCGGCGGAAGATATCAAGGCCATCGGCGCCGCCCTCGAGCGCCAAATCGGGCTCAAAGTCCTTGACCTCGTGCGGCAGCGAGCGCATGACGTCAGTCGGGATATAAGGCGGGTTGGAAACGAGCACGTCAAAGGTGCCCCACTCCTCGCGGGGGATAGAGCTCACCAGGTTCGTGAGGCTGAAGGCGACCTCATCGGACGTAAGCCCGAGTGCATCGCGGTTTTTGGTGGCCAGGTCGATGGCACGCGGCTCGATATCGGTAGCGGTGCAGGCGACATGGCCGCGACGCTCCCAAGCAAGGGAGAGCGAAATGCAGCCCGTGCCGCAGCCGACCTCGAGAACTCGGGCAATGCGGGGGTCGGCAGGCACAGACGCGGCGGCATCCTGCACTAGGGCCGTCTCTTGTTCGACGCCTTCGATGGCAATGCCGTATTCGTCGAGCTCGGGCTCAGCGACTTCCGCGGTCTCGGCCTCAGCTGCCTGCGCGGCGGCTTCCTCGGCCTCACGATCGGCCAGCTCCTCGGCATAAGCTCGGCTGCCCAGCACGTCTCCGCCCAACGCCGCCTCATCGGCAGCCGTGAGGTTGGCGGCACGGCGCTCGGCAGTCGCGCGTTCGTCAGCCAATGCGACTTCGGCTTTACGCGCCTGCTCGACCTCGTCGTTCCATGGCAACTCTACGCGCTGGCGGGTGGCAGCCTCGGGGCTCAGAACCTCGGCATCCAGATAATTGAGGACTTCCTCGACGAGCATCTCGGTCTCGGGACGTGGAATGAGCACGCCGGGGGCGCACGCGACGTCGATCATGCGGAACTGCGTGCTGCCGGTGATGTACTGCAGCGGCTCGCCCTTGGCGCGACGGACAACCGCCGCGTGCATGGTCTCGAGCTGCGCTGCATCGAGCGTGTCGTCCATACGCATATATAAGTCGATGCGCGCTAGGCCTGTGGCTGCGCACAACAGCCACTCGGCAGAAAGACGGGGGTGCTCTTCGCCGCGCTCGGCTAGGTACTCCTTGGTCCACTCGAGACAACGCCTGATGGTCCAGATCTCGTTTGCCATGGGTCCTCCCCTCTTAAGCGCCGGGCGGCGCGCGAATGTCGGAGCAGATTGTACGCGAGGGCGGCACGCGGCAAGAGACGATTGGAAGCGATTATCGAGAATCAGCCCAGAATTTTGCACCGGGCTCGTTCAAAGTGTTCATTCGCCGACGTCTAGATTTGCATTCGTCAAGCTTTTGGCAAGGTTGCCCCAAAACTGACCAATATCTAACCAAGAACTTGCCAAATCACTTAACGTGCGACGCACCAAAAATGGCCCCGCGACTTCTTGGACGATTTTTCGAGCAATATTTTCAATAGCAGATGAAGGTTGTTAATTACTTTAAGCAGGTAGACAGCTCAATTTCCAACAAAGCAGATTAAATAAACTCGAAAAGTAATTTACCCAACCTAGTCATTTAAGAACGTCCCCAATGACTACCTCTGAGGCGCCGCAGGCTGAGCATAAGTCCCCAATGACTACCCGCCGCAGGTAGAGGACGGACAGCGAGCGCCGTCCAGGGCGAACAAGTTGGCATGAAAAAGGCAAGGCATAGACCTTCTGGTCATGCCTTGCCTTTTGAATGACAAATTGTCGCCCTGGGCGGCGCGCAGCGTCGGCCGGTCCGCCGTTCGGTAGAACGGCGGAACCTACTACACGGCCTGTGCCAGCTTCTCGGCACGCTCGGCGGCGGCAAGCGCCTCGATGACGGCACCGAGTTGGTCGCCCAGAAGGACGCCGTTGTAGGTGGAGTTGAAACCGATACGGTGGTCGGTCACGCGGTCCTGGGGCTGGTTGTAAGTACGGATCTTCTCGGAACGGTTTCCGTGGCCAATCTGGCTCTGGCGCTCGGCGCCGAGCTCGGCCTGCTGCTTCTCGAGTTCCATCTCGTACAGACGGGCACGCAGCATCTGCATGCAGACCTCGCGGTTTTGAATCTGGGAACGCTGCTCCTGCGACTGCACCACGGTATTGGTGGGCAGGTGGGTAATGCGCACGGCGGAGTAGGTGGTGTTAACGCACTGACCGCCAGGACCGGAGGCACAGTAGGTATCGATGCGCAGGTCGGACTGGTTGATCTGAACGTCGATCTCCTCGGCCTCGGGAAGCACGGCGACAGTTGCCGTGGAGGTCTGGATGCGGCCCTGGGACTCGGTCTTGGGAACGCGCTGGACACGGTGCACGCCGGACTCGAACTTCATGACGGAGTAGACACGGTCGCCCTCGACCTTGAACTCGATGGACTTAAAACCGCCGGCCTCGCTGGGGCTGGAGTCGAGCACGGTGGTCTTCCAGCCACGCGACTCGCAGAAGCGTTGGTACATCTTGTACAGGTCACCGGCGAAAATGGCCGCCTCGTCGCCACCTGCGGCGGAGCGGATCTCGACGATGGTGTTCTTGTCGTCATTGGGGTCACTCGGGATGAGCATGTACTTGATGTCTTCCTCGAGCTGGGGAAGCTTGTCCTCGTTCTCGGAGATGTCCATCTGGAGCATCTCCTTCTCGTCGGCATCGGTAGTGTCACGGAGCATTTCTTTGGCAGCCTCGATGTCGTCGAGCGCGCCGATGTACTCGCGCGCAGCGGCAATGAGGTCGGACTGGTGCGCGTACTCCTTGTTGAGACGCGTGAACTCCTTGATGTCGGAGGCGACGGCCGGGTCGGAAAGCTTCTTCTCGAGCTCCTCGTAGGCCTTGATGATCTTTTCGAGCTTGTCGCGCATGGCGGAACTCCTTTATATGCGTGAAGGTGAAAATCGGCGGAATTGATGGGGCGCATGGCGCCGTTGCGGGGTAAGCCCAGCTAGAACATGTCGATTTTCAGATACATGCGCATCCCTTCGCGTATAGGGTACATAGTTGCGGTCTAACCCATATATGATAGCGTGCGCAGGCAAACCTGCATATAACCCGCACGGAATGAGTGGACGTAGTCGTTGGGGACGTTCCTTAACGACGAGTCGTTTAAGAACGTCCCCAA
This sequence comes from Collinsella sp. LCP19S3_A6, assembly GCF_052122015.1. Taxonomy (NCBI): domain Bacteria; kingdom Bacillati; phylum Actinomycetota; class Coriobacteriia; order Coriobacteriales; family Coriobacteriaceae; genus Collinsella; species Collinsella sp. LCP19S3_A6. Next base: position 110,259 of record NZ_JBQKDD010000006.1, on the reverse strand, counting down.
CGACTACAACGGCTAACAAAGGGACTGTCGCTTTGTCACATTCTAGAGCGTTTGAAGCAGAGCGATGAAAAAGTGGACACCTTGGAGGTAGGCACGGCGGGTAATGCGCTCGTTGGTGCCGTGGACACCGCGATCGCACTCGTCATCGTCGACCACAAACGCCGAAAAGCGAATGCATTCAGAGCAAATACGCTGATAGTTAGCCGCATCGGTGGCACCGATCACAGTTGAGGGCACAATGCCGACAGCAGCCCCGCCCGCCGCATTCGGTACGTTTTCCTCCGCCCCCTTTTGATCACGAAAGTAGCGGGCGGCAATAGCGCGAACGGCCTCGAGCCCCGGTCCGCCAACACGTGGGGACGGCGAAGGTTCTGAGCTGCCGGGGCCAAGTTCGACCTCCACGCGCCCGGTAAGGCCCGCAGCGGCAACGGCCTCGCGGCAACGATCAACAACATCAGCCACGCCCGTGCCCTCGAGCATGCGGAAGTTAATATTGGCCCACATATCCTGCGGCATCACGTTGGCGCCAGTGCTGCCGCCCTCAATCTGCGTGGGCGCACAGGTAGTGGTCACGAGCGGATAGAGCTTGTTGCTGGCGAGGCAGTCGCGAACAATGACGCCTCCGTTGGCGGCAATCTCATCCGCCGTGTAGAGCCCCAACTCGACAAGCTGCGCGGCAAGCAGATCGGTCACGCGCGTCGGCCACTCGATATCGCAGATTGCGGCGATAGCGCGGCTCAATACCTCGAGCGATGTGCCGCCGTAGGGGTTGGACGAATGTCCGCCTTCGCTCTTCGTCTTGAGCACGATATCGGCATAGCCCTTCTCGGCAAGGTCGGCATGCATAAGCCAGCCCTCGCCCGCGCCGTACTCGGCAGCCGAAACAATACGGTAGTCACCCTCGTCGATCAGGTATTCAAGTTCAACGCCGCGCTCCTCGAGCACGCGGCCGATGGCCCCCGCTCCATACTGCGTGGTTTCCTCGTCCTGGCCAAAGGCGAGCAGCAGCGTCCGCTCGTGCTCCCAGCCGTGCACCAACGCATACTCAACCGCCTCGAGAATACCTGCGACCTGGTCTTTCATGTCGATAGCGCCGCGACCCCAAATGTAGGTGTCGTCCACGTGACCGCTAAAGGGGGCATGCGTCCAGTCGGCCTCGGTGCCGGGCACCACGGGAACCACGTCCATGTGGCCCATGAGCATAACGGGCTTGAGGGCAGGGTCGGAACCGCCAAGTGTCACCAGCAGCGAGTGGTCGATGAGTTCGACCTCGCCCGCCGCGAACACATGTGGCCACGCCTGCTGCATATAGGCGCGCAGGTCATCGAACGGCTGCCAGTTCACCGCCTCGGCATCCATACTCGAAACGGTCGGAAACGACAGCACGCGCCCCAGACGCTCGCACGCGCCAACTTCGTCCAAATCGGCAAAATCATCCTCATGCGCAAAGAAGCGCCAAACCTCGGCCATGACATCCTTTCGATTGTGATGACGAGGGCCGCCCCACCGGAACGGCCCTGCCATGCAAACATTTGCGGTTGGTTATTTGTCCTCAAGATAGCGCGAGAGGAACTCGCGGGTACGCTGGTGCTTGGGGTTGCCAAAGAGCTCCGCCGGCGCGGCGTCCTCGAGGACCACGCCCTTGTCCATAAAGACCACGCGATCGGACACGGTGCGGGCAAAGGCCATCTCGTGCGTGACGACGACCATGGTCATGCCGTCGGCAGCGAGCTTGCGCATGACCTCGAGCACCTCTCCCACGATCTCGGGGTCGAGTGCGGAGGTCGGCTCGTCGAACAGCATGATCTGCGGATTCATGCATAGGGCACGAGCGATGGCCACGCGCTGCTTTTGACCACCGGACAGGCGACCCACGGCGGCGTGCGCGAACTTTTCGAGTCCCACGCTCGTCAGATGCTCCAGCGCGACCTTTTCGGCCTCGGCCTTGCTCATCTTTTTGAGCGTGACGGGCGCAAGCGTGCAGTTATCGAGCACGTCCATGTTGTTAAACAGGTTGAAGCCCTGGAACACCATGCCGATGTCCTCACGCAGCTTGTTAATGTTGCAGCGCTCGGCCGTGAGGTCCTGGCCATGGAACCAGATATGGCCCGCGTCCGGGGTCTCGAGCAGGTTGAGGCAGCGCAGAAAGGTCGATTTGCCCGAACCCGAAGCGCCGATAATGGTAACGACCTCGCCGGGGTTAACGGACAGGTCGATGCCCTTGAGCACCTCGAGCGAGCCGAAGCTCTTGTGCAGGCCCTCGACGCGGATGAGCGGCTCATTGATCTGTGCGGCGGCCGCAGCGCCGGTAGTGGCGGTATCTGCCATGATGATTCTCCTCGTCTTGAGCCTAGTTGGAGCTGGGCAGCGTGGCCGGGGCCTCGGCGCCGAGCTTTTTGCCAAAGGCCTCGAGCAGGCGGCTCGCCACGAGCGTCAGGATTAGGTAGACCACGAGCGTCACGCAGTAGACCTCCATCTGGCGGTAGTACACGCCGGCGACGGTGGTAGTGGCGTACATGAGGTCGAACACGCCGATGACCGAGAGCACCGACGAGTCCTTGATGTTGATGATGAGCTCGTTGGTGAGCGCCGGAATCGCGTTTTTAATGCCCTGGGGAAACACGACTTTACGCATAGCCTGCCACTGCGACAGACCCAGCGAGCGCGCCGCCTCGGCCTGACCGGAATCGATGGACTCGATGCCGCCGCGCAGGACCTCCATCATGTAGGCGGTGGAGTTGAGCGAGATGGTGACGAGGCCGGCGGTAAAGGTACTCCAAATCTGGTTGGCCTGGGCGGTCTCGAAGCCCATGCCGCGCAAAACGGTGAAGCCCGCGTAATAGATGAGCAGACCCTGGACCATCATGGGCGTGCCGCGCACGATGGTAGAGTAGACGGTCGTAAAGCCGCGGCCGATGCTCTTAAAGAAGCGCACCAGGTCGTTGTCCACGCGATCGAAGGTCTGAATGCGCAAAAACACAAAGAGCAGTGCCAGGAAAAAGGCGATAACGGTGCCGAAGGTCGCAAGTGCGACGGTGATCTCGATGCCGCGAATGAAGAAGTCGCCGCTTTTGTAGGTCATGTAGACCAGGCTCGACAAAAAGTCGCTGGGGTTGGAATCCGAGACAATGCTCACCTGCACCAGGTCGATAAACGACATGACGCAGCGGTCGATAAAGAAAACTGCCGCGATGGCGGCCGCGACGTAACTGCCCAAGCGTGCTCCACGACGGAAACGCTCGGATGCGAACGGCGACTTTTCGCGATAGTCGCTCCAGTGCATAAGCTTGGTGACCAGCGCCGCCGCCGACACGACGAGCCACGCCCACAGGATCGCCCAAAGGCAATCTTGGAACACGCCCGTGGGGGCCAGGAAGCTCAGCGGCGTGGGGTTGCGCTGGCTAAACGCCAGTCCGAGCGCCGCGATGACGCTCGTGCCCAGGTACACATAACGATGGTCGGCTTTGATAAAGGAGACCAGACGATTGATGGCTTTCATGCTGCCTCCCTATGCCGGCTGACGGTCGAGGCACGCGTCCCACATCTGGTCGCGCTCCTCCTGGCTGACGCCCTTGAGCGTCTTGTCGATGAGCTTAAGCAGCTTGTCCGAGCCCTTGCGGCAGCCGACGTTTGCCGCGACCTCCTGCTTAAAGCCCTCGCCCTCGGCAAAATGAATGGGGACGATACCGGGATTTTGGGCCATGTAGCCCTTTTCGTTTTCGGTGTTGTACGTCACGGCGTCGCAGGTGCCCTGCAGCAGGTTCGAGAACACCGTGGGGACGGAGTCGACCGGGTTTTTGTGAACGACGCCCGGGATCTCGTCGATGACGGTATCGAGCATGGTGTCCTTTTGGCCGAGCACCGTGGCGCCGCTGAAGTCACTGAGCTTGGTGGCGTTTTGGTAGGGGGAACCCTCTTTTACGAACAGGCCAAAGTAGCCAATAAAGTACGGGTCGGAGAAGCCGACCGACTCCTCACGCTCGGGCGTGGCGCTCATACCGGCGATGATGAGGTCGATCTGGCCGTTGTTGAGCGAATCGATAAGGCCCGAGAAGCTCTGCTTGACGGCAACGGGCTCGCCACCGAGGGCCTTGCAGACAATCTTGGCGATCTGCACGTCGTAGCCATCGGCATAGGCGCCTTGTACGTTGTCGATGGGGATGGTGTACTCACTGGCTTCGGAAACCTGCCAGTTGTACGGGGCGTAGGCCGCCTCCATGCCGATGCGGATCTTATCCTTGCCGATCACGGAATCGGACAGGTCGTCGCGACCGCCGCCCGTCGTGGGCTGAACCACCTTGAGCGTGGACGGGCGCTGACAGCCGGCGAGCGCGCCGGCGACGGCGGAAGCGCTCGCGGCAAGAGCGCTACCCAAGAAGATGCGACGGCTGCACACCGGCTGTGGATGCACGTCGCGCTGATGGGGAGAATGCATAATCTGCCTTCCCTGTTGAATCGTATGCTAATGACTTAACAGGATACCGCTCAGCGTTGCCTCCAGCAGATGCATATATACAAATTAACAAACTGAAAACGATTGGTAGCCGTTGGGGACGTTCTTAAACGACCAGTCAAACAAGTAGTCATCGGGGACAGTCGTTGGGGACGTCGATGATTCGGCAATGCCAGCGAGCGCCACCCAGAGCGAACAAGTTGGCATGAAAAAGGCAAGGCATAGACCTTCTGGTCATGCCTTGCCTTTTGAATGACAAATTGTCGCTCTGGGTGGCGCGCAGCGTCGACCGGTCCGCCGTTCGTTAGAACGGCGGAACCTCTAGAGCAGCGTAACCTCGAAGGCGCGCTTGTCGGTGGCGCCGGGAGCCAAGGTGATGGTGTTGACCTTGTGCTCGAAGACGTCGTCCTCGGTGTCCATGGTGGTATGTCCGGTCCAAGGCTCGAGCGCCACGAACGGGGCGTCGTTGGCGGCAGACCACACGCCAATGTACTTAAAGCCCTCAAAGTCAATCTTGACGCCGTGGCCCGACTTGCGACTGCGCAGCGTGAGCGTGGAGCCCGGGGTATCGGTGAACATAATGGCGTCGTTGTCGAAGCTGCGGTGTGTGATGGGCAGCACGTCCGAGTTATCGGGAGCCTTGTAGCTTCCCTCGAACGTCATAAGGCCATCGGGCGTGATGATGGGGGCCTCGTTAGTCCAAGCCTCGGTAAACGCCAGCTCGTAATCCTCGAACGCCTCGTCCTCGGCACCGGGAACGGGCACGTTAAATGCGGGGTGGCCGCCCACCGAAAACGGCAGGTCCACGTCGCCGGTGTTGGTGACGGCAAAGGTCTGCGTAAGAGTGGCGTCGCCAGTCAGGGCATAGGTCATGTTGAGCTTAAAGTGGAACGGGAAGGCCTTGAGCGACTCGGGCGTATCGGTGATCTCGTAGGTGACGGACGAACCGTCCTCCGACACCTCGACCAGCTTGTGCTCCACGATACGCGCGATGCCGTGGCGCGCCATCTCGCAGCTGCCGGCCGCAGACGTCGCCGTGTTGTTGCGCAGCGAGCCCACAATGGGGAACAGGATGGGCGCATGCTTGCCCCAAAAAGCGGGATCGCCCTGCCACAGATACTCGTTGCCGTTGAGGGCAAGGCTCGTGAGCTGGGCGCCCATGGAATCGATGGCCGCGGTGAGGCCGCCGCGCCTGATGGTAGTGACGGTAGACATGCTACTTCCTCCAAAAGTAAACAATAGTGTCGAGAACTATTGTCCCACTCTTGGCGGCGGGACGGGACGGCAGGCGATTATTGAGTAGCCATAGCGGAAATGGGCGGCGAGCGCCTACTGGGTATCCACGTAAAGGTCAAACCCGCCCTGCGAGGTGGTGTCGACCGTATCGGGCGCCCGCGAGTTAAAGCTCGCGGGAACCATTCTTTTCGAGGCACGAAAACGCGTGCCGTCGGTGGCGACAGGTGGCTCATCGACCGTAAGTTCGTAGTCGCCGGGCTTGAGCTCGATACCGTCACCTTCGGAATTGACGTATTGGTGCTCGTCGATCGCTTGTCCCTTGAGCGTACGGCCCACGATATGGATGAGCATCTGGCTGTCGCCGCGCGCGGTATCCCACGTCGCGCCGTCCTTGACCTCGACCGACACATGCACCGAGCGCGTACGGCTGAGCGATTGTTCGACGGAGATCTCGACCTTGGCGGCGTCTTGGCGCTGCTGCTCAACATGGCTCCAAACGCTGCCGATTGCCGAGCAGGCGATAACGCCGGCCATGAAGGCAATGAGGATGGGGCCGAGCGGAGAGCGCCGGCCCGCGCCTTCCTCGCGAGCCAGATCGGGGCGATGCGTGGGCGCAGGCGCCTGAGCGCCTTGCGCGGGCACGTCGAGAATGCTAAAGGATGCCGTGCTGTCTGGGTCGATAGTGTGACGCGGCTGCGGAGTCTTTGCCGGCGAGATGGACATGTCGGCCGGCTCACCCAGTGTGGCCGTAGCATCGGCCTTTGCCTCGTCGGCCTCAGCCTGGGCCCAGGCCTGTTCAAAGGTTAGGGGTTCGGCCGAGTCGGAAGCGGCATCCGTCTCGACGGTGTCGTTGCCGCTCTCGTCCTCGTCGCTCGACACGTCATGCGGCGCGGGCTCGTCCCACTCCTCGTCCGGAACCTCGCCCTCGCTATACCACCATTCAAAGTTATCGATATCCATACGGGGCGCCCCTTAGGCCTCGCAAATAAACACTTGCTAGCCTTATACCCCCAGACGGCACGAGGGCGCGCACGGAATGCGAAAAGGACTGCTCCTTTGTCGCATCGAAACGGATCTGTTTACGTTTAGCCGCGGGTAATCTTATTTCTCAACAAGAAGTCGACTGCCCCCACGATTCTGATGCCATCGATGTCCGTTGGATGGTCGCCATCCCTGACAATCAGGATCTTCTCATACGAATCAGGAATTTTTCCTAGCGTGCTTAGCTTGAGCGGTCGCAGCTCGCGTTCCCTCGTCGCCTCGGCATCGATCCGTTCGGTAACCTGGATATATTTGCGGTCTGATCCCTCGCCGATTGCGACAAAGTCGATTTCCCCCGCGCGTAGATGGCCGCAAAACACTTCGTATCCTTCAAAGACAAGCTGGTTGTAGATAACGTTCTCGAGCATCCTTCCGCTATCGCTACCTCTATATCCGTCAAGATAGCTGCGAATTCCCGTATCAGCTATGTAATATTTACCGCCTGTCTTAAGAAGCTCCCGCCCCTTGATGTCATACCTTTTTACTTTGGTAAACAGGTACGTCTCTTCCAGAGCGTCAATATATGCCGACACCGTCGATGCGTTGGTCTTACCGCCCGCTGATTCGTTGAGCGTCCCTACGATTTTGTTGACCGAGGTTTGGTTGGAGATGTTGTCTGTCAGATACGCACAGAGCCGCTCGAGAACATCGCGCTTGGTGATAGCTCCGCGACCCCTACGCGTCACACGCGACAGGATATCGCGCGCGACGATCGTCTGGTAGAGGCTACGGATATAGTCGCGACACAGCTCACGTCTCGGCTCATCATGGGCCAGAAACGGCATGCCGCCATAGGTTATGTACTGCTCAAGCACGGTATTTGAATTAAGGCGATCGCCCGTCTTGGAAACAAGTTCGACCCTCTCACCAAGCCCTTCAGCGGCGACCGCATCAATCGAGCGAAAATCAAGATATTCGCCAAACGTGAGAGGCTGCATCTTGACCTCGACATATCGGCCCGAGATAAGCGTTGCGAGCTCGCTCGATAGCAAAAAGGCATTGGAGCCCGTGACATAGATATCGCACGGCAAATCCACTCGGAGCGAGTTGACCGCCTTTTCCCAACCTTCGACATTCTGGAGCTCGTCAAAGAACAGGTAGGGATGATCGATGCCGTCGATGCGCTCCCGAACCATACGATAAAACGTCAGATAATCCGTAATTCCCGCGTACTCTAGAGATTCCATCTTAAAGGTCAGCAAACGCTCGGTTGGCACCCCCTGTTGCGCCAGATAGTCCCTCATCATGTCCAATAACGTTGATTTGCCACAACGGCGTATGCCCGTCACGATTTTGATGAGGTCGGTATCCTGAAAAGCAATGAGTCGATCAAGATAACGGCTTCGGCGAACGATATCCATAGAGTCTCCCTAGCGCCCGACCAGACATGAAATCTTATAAACTTGCATTTTTTGCAAGTTTATAAGATGTTACCTTAGAAACTTGCAGAATTTGCAAGTTTATAAGGCATGGAATGTGACAAACGGACTGCCCCTTTGTCACATTAGCTTGGCGCTGCTCATGTGCCTGTTCTCGGTGTCATGCTTCACGCACTTCATGGACGTGGCACGCCGCCGCCATCCCAAGTCGATGGTACTCGCAAGCTCGGTTAAGCCCATGGGTTTAGCGTCGGCATCACGTTTGGCACCGCAGTGGGCGGAGCCGTGGTAAGCAACATTGGCATTGCGTACGTAGGCGCAGTGGGCGCCGCGTTCTCGCTTGTGGCCTGGGCGCTCACGCTGGTGACGATTAAGCTCGCCCGCTGGGAACGCCGTCGTCAATCAACACAGCCCCGGATGCAGGCATAGGGGCGAACATAGCCCAAGGTGGCGAGCAACCGGTGAAAACCGTCCCATACGAGTAGTGTCTATCCGCCTGCAAGCTCCGACAGTGCAATTTCGTGTATTTCAAATACACGAAATGCGCGTGGGGCAACTCAAAGGCGGCGGCAGACACATTGTCTGCCACCGCCTTTTATACAGGATTTTATAGATATGTGGGGCGTTTACTCCATACCCAGCAGCTCGCGCATCTGGATTGCGTAGTTAGATGCCATGTTGCCGTAGACAATCTGCACACCGCCGTTAACATGCACGATGCCACGCGCTTCGAGCTTTTCGGTAAACTCGGCGTCATCAACCACCTTGTCACAGTCATTGAGCTGGATGCGCAGACGGGTGAAGCAGGCCTCGACAGACTTAATGTTGTTGTCGCCGCCCACTGCCTCAACGATGGCGGGAATGAGGTCGCTGATCACGGTCTTGGGAGCCTTTTCGGCCTCATCGCCAGACTCTTCCTCACGGCCAGGGGTCTTTAGATCCTTCTTAAGAATGATGAACTTGAAGACGAAGTAGTACACCACGAAGTAGATGGGGCCGAGGAACAGGATAACCTGCCAGTTGGAGCCCTTGGCTGCACCCATAATGCCGTTAAAGATCAACGACAAGAGCGGGCCGCCAAAGGATGCGGAGCCGGCCACGTTGAACTGCAGGATATAGGTCAGCGCATAGGCAAGACCAGCCATGAGAGCGTGGAACACGTAGAGGATGGGCGCGATAAACAGGAAGGAGTACTCGAGCGGCTCGGTAATGCCGGAGAGGATGCAAGGCACCACGATGGCAATCATGAGCGCTGCGGTCTTCTTCTTGTTCTTGGGAAGCGCCGTCTTGTAGAAGGCGAGTGCAGCACCGGGCAGGCCGAACATGGCGAAGATAACCTTACCGTTCATGACAAAACGGCTGACCTCGATGTTAAACGGCGTGCTAGGAGAGCCCAGGATCGCGTTGTAGATATTGATAGCGCCCTGAACGGTCTGGCCGTCGATGGTCTCGACGCCACCGAGCGACGTGAAGAAGAACGGTAAATAGACAAAGTGATGCAGACCAAAAGGCAGGAGCATGCGCTCGCCAGCGCCGTAGACAAATGCACCAAAGGCACCCGTAGTCTTGATGAACTCGGACAGCGCACCGAGAGCGTTCTGGATAAACGGGAAAACAAAGGACATGACCAATGCGAGGACACTGCATGAGAGCAGCGTTACCGCCGGGATAAAGCGTGTGCCGTTGAAGATGGAGAACACGGCAGGCAGCTCAATCTTGTAGTAACGGTTATGCAGCCATGCGACGATTGCACCCACCAGAAGACCGCCGATAACGCCCGTGTCGAGCGTGGTGATACCGAGGATCGTGCTCTGGCCCGTCGTAAGATTGGCGGGATCGATAACGCCAGTCGCCGTAAGGAACGTGCCCATCACGGAGTTCATGCACATGTAGCCCAAAAAGCCACAAAGCGCCGCGGTAGCCTTCTCGGACTTGGCGAAGCCATAGGCGAGGCAAATCGAGAAGATAACCGGGATGTTGCTCATAACGATGCCGGCTGCGGCCTTAAGAATCGAAAAGAAAATCGCAAAGCCCGGAGCAGCAAGCCAGGGAACAGCTGCCGTAAGGGTGGGGCTGGTAAAGGCATTGCCAAAGCCCTGAAGGATGCCGGCGATTGGCAGGATCAGGACAGGCGTCATGAGGACTTTGCCCAGGCGCTGGAACTTTGCCAGCAGCTCATCTTTGTTCATGGGATACCCCTCTTAAAGAAACGGGGCGTGCAGTTCTACAACCCACACGCCCCATAACAGTTATCAAACGCTATGGAACTAGCTACTTAAGCTCCGGCCAGTAATCCTTATTGGCCTCGATGAGCTTATCGAGCACCTTACGCGCCTTCTTTGCGTCACCGACCAGACGATTAAGCGTGAGTGCCTGCAGGGCCTTCTCGTAGGAACCCTCCATCCAAGCCTCAACAGTCAGGCGCTCATAGGCGTACTGGTTCTCCATAAGACCGCGATAGAAGGTGCCAATCTTGCCAACAGCATAGGGCTGCGGGCCATTGGCGCCCACGCTTGCCGCGACCTCGACCATGGCGTCATCGGGCATACCCTCGATAATGCCGTTGTTGGGCACGATGACAATGAAGGTCTTGTTGGTGTTGCGATAAATGGCCGAGGTGATTTCCACGATCATATCGCCATGAGCATCGTTCTGCACAACCGAGGAGTTCTTTGCGGTGCCGACTTTGGCAACACGCTCGCACTCGGCGAACACGCGCTTCTCGCGACCGTTGATAACCTCGTCGGAGCGAGTGTAGTCGGGGTCGAGGTGAGCGACCTTGTACTCGGGATACAGATAGTACTGCAGATAAGTGTTGGGCAGATAGTCGGGGAAGTCCTCGAGCATATCCTTGACCATGGCGTAGGTATCAAGCCAGGACTGGTCACGCTGCTCGGCATCGGCAGGAAGGAAGCCGTTCTTCTCCGTGTACTCCTTAATCTGCGGGACGAGGTCATGGCCCTCTTCATCGTAGATGTGCTTGAACCAACCGAAGTGATTGAGGCCAAAGTACACAGGCTCCGTCTTGCTCATATCGCGACCGAGCAGGCGACCGTAAGAGCGCATGAGGTTGACAGGCTGGTCGCAGATGTTGAGAACGCGATGCTCATCGGGCAGGACGCGCTCGAGACCATATGCCACAATAGCAGCCGGATTGGTGTAATTGATAATCCACGCCTCCGGGCTATGGGCGCGAACGTCGTTGACGATCTCAACCATGTCATGCATGGAGCGCATACCGTAAGCCATGCCGCCAGGGCCCACCGTTTCCTGGCCGATGATTCCCATATGCAGCGGAATCTTCTCGTCCTTGCTACGCATCTCGTAGCCGCCGGTACGAATCTGGCAGAGCACAAAGTCGACGTCGGTGTAAGCCTCGTCCTTATCGGTGGTGTAACCAAACTCCACACCGGGCTCCTCCTCGGCGAAGAGAATCTTGCCAAACTCGCCGATCGGACGCTGGCGCTCGGCATCGATGTCATAGAGCATCACGCGGTTCAGCGGCAGAATGTCCATGTGCTTGGTCAGGGCTTTAAGAATGCCAGGGCACCACGTGGAGCCGCCGCCAACGATCACAATATTGAGCTTATCCTTCATGTTCCGTCCCTCCAGGGTTGGCTGATCGGTGTTCTCGAAGACCTTGGGCTCCGCGGCTGTCCTCGGCTTGCTTCGTTTCGATTGGTATTTTGCGACATAAGGTCATTTGCAAGTCCCCGTGTGGGCCAATGCGAAACGGGGACACATGATTTCGCTCACGACACAGATATGTGTAGGCAGACACGCGCGTTTGCCCAGTTCATGGGCAATAGGCAATCTTGACCGATTACCGATTTCTCACCTGGCTACACAAAGCGGTACCATATGTACGGCGAGGTGCGAGGGGCTGAAACATCTTATGAAAGATCAAGAATCTTTTTATGATCATGTGCGAGCTGGCGAGAGCAAGCTCAACGATCTCGAAAGCGAGATCATGCGCTACATCATCGAGCTGCGTGATGATATTGACGATGTCACGCTTAAGAGCGTTGCCGAACGGTTCTTCGTCGCTCCCAATACAATCGTCAGGCTTGCCCATAAACTTGGCTTCTCGGGGTTTACGGAGCTCAAACAATCGTATTCCGCCTCGCTCGATCGCAATCGATTCACTATCGAGGCACTTCCTCTTGATACCCAGCTCGTACAGACCAAAGATCTGCTTAACGACCGGGTCATCGATTCGGTTGTGAGTCTTATCCAGGACGCCTCGCATATCGTCTTCTTCTGCTCGGGCTTTTCGAAATACCCGTGCCTCGAGATGGCTGAAAAGCTCAAAATAATGGGCAAGAATACCGACACGCTCAGTGAACGCCACGTCATGAGGCATTACGCAGAACTCCTCGGCAAAAACGACCTGGTCTTCAGCGTTTCCGTAAGCGGCGAGACGCAGGTGTCTATTGACGCCACATCGATAGCCAAAACGCGCGGATGCAAGGTTGTCACGCTCACCGGCTTTTCTCGAAATTCCCTCTCGAAACTAGCCGACTACCCTATCTACACCGTGCAAAAAGAAATCCGCTTGGGCAGCATGGACCTCGACAGTCGATTGATGTTCTATTACGTTTTCGAATTGATATTTGAGCGCTACTTCAAACTGGCCAAGAAATAAAACTTGGTATGCGCCCGGCTTCGACTCTTTAGCAGCCTTCTATATGAAAGGTATCGCCCTATGCAACGCGTACTGTTTATCTGTCATGGGAACATCTGCAGATTCAGAAAAATGCCTAGCTAGTTAGGATCCCGGCGAACCATATCGCGTACCTTACGACGTTTTTACGACTTTGAGCCCCGATGCGATATTGCCGTGATGGAGAAAAGCAACTCCTTTCGCCTTTCCCCAGTAGCTGAAGAACGGAGAATCGAGCATAAGCATTCCTTTCCGGTCGTCTCAAACCTCTGCAATTTGGAGGGTAAATCGCGAAAGCTAATATCTCAAACACCAGAAAAATCAAGTCGATGACCTCGCTCAACATTCACGATGTTAGTGTCGGAAAAATTTAGCCAAATATAGTCGGCCGAGATTGACCAATCCCGGCCGACCCATTTTGGCCAACACGCCCGCATCTATGACTTTCCTATCGCATTCCTACATCCCCTCGGGCTGGATCCCCCTCACCTTCACCGCCTGGGGGACGGCCTCCACCGAGTACGTGTCGAGCCCCCTGCCGCGGTAGCTCGGGCCCCGCATCACGAACACCGACGCCTTGTCGAGCAGCCTGTCGAGGGCGGCGTGTTGGCGCCACCAGCGTAGTGGCGGCGGGGAGGCACGGTGGCCATTATTCGGTGACCGGGATTGGTCAAAATCGGTTGACTATTAGCGGCTAAAATCGCCCGGCGCTAACAACGACGCCCACCATCGCATGCTAGTTACAAGAAGCGGATGCACTAGTATTCTTTCAATCGACTTGCAAACCCCTTCAAGCGTCCAACGCAATGGCGTGCTTTCAGACGCAACGCCTCCTTGCGTCCGCATTATTGCTTTGTTAGACTCTACGGAAGAATTCAGCGCAGGCCCATATGCCAAGCCAGCGCCCCGGAAAGGAAAAGGATTCGTGAAGCTGTAGACGATACATATCGACGCCAATTTGCAAATTGCCATCTATCCAAGAATAAATCTGGCTGCACATTTGTCGTATCGTCTTTTCACTGATCCTCGTATATCCTAAACACTACCTTTGCGAGCATTGCCGTCGACTCATTTTCTTTCAGCTTGACTCGAGTCGACGGGCGTTCACGTTGGTCGGAACGAGCCAATCAGAGCATATGCGGCAAAACGCGGCCTCCCATGCCGAGGAGGCACAATGTCAAGAACCAATTTGAACAGCTCCACCACCCTCGTTCTTTCCCATATTACTTATGCATATCCTGGCAGCGCAATGCCCGCACTCGACAACGTGTCGGCGACATTTGCCCCCGGCTGGCACGGCATCGTCGGAGACAACGGGTGCGGGAAATCAACTTTCGTCCGCATTGCGTGCGGACTTCTGATTCCAGATCGCGGCGTCGTTTCACCGCGTCTCGTCTCCGCATATTGCGCGCAAGAAGCCGGAGTCGAACCGCCCATGCTCTTCGATTTTGCGTGCGACTTCGCCCCGGCGACCACGCACCTCAGAAGGATGCTCCGCATCACCGATGATATGCTCTGGCGTTTTTCCGAGCTCTCCGGTGGCGAGCAGAAGAAAATTCAAATAGCCGTCGCGCTTTGGCAGAATCCCGATCTTCTGGCAATGGATGAACCGACTAACCATGTGGACGCAGAATGCAGAAGGCAGATTTGCAAAGCACTCGCCGAGTACAAGGGTATTGGCCTCCTCGTCTCGCACGACCGTGCGTTGCTCGACTCCTTGGCAAATGACTGCCTGTGCTTTGAGTCGGGGCACGTCACCATGCGCCCCGGCAACTACTCCCAAGCTCGCTCGCAGGCGAATCTGGAGCGCGAAAGCGCGGCGCGGGCCAAATCGATTGCGCGATCCGAAGAAAAGCGCATGAAGGCTGAGTATATCAGGCGCGTTGAAAACGCCTCACGGTCCGCATCCAAGAGAAGCGCCCGTCATGTCGATCCGAAGGATCACGACGCGAAAGCACGAATCAAACTCGCCATTCTCACTGGCAGAGACGGCGTTGCGGGCAAGCTCGCTTCGCGCATGGACTCCCGAATCCAGCGCGCGCAAGCCGCCGTCGACGCCCACCATGTCGAAAAGCGCTACGAAAGCACCTTGTGGATGGAAGCGCAACCCAGCCCGCGCAAAACACTGATTCACGTCAGCTCAGATCGCATACCGTGCGGCCCGAGGCAATCTTTGCGGGTTCCCGAGATTTATCTGGGAAATACCGATCATCTGGGCATAAGCGGCCCCAACGGAGCGGGGAAAACAACACTGGTCAAGCATATCCTGGAGATATTGGAAGGCCGCAAGGCCACGGGATTGGACATTCGCACGCTGTATATCCCTCAGGAAGTCGACGATTCATCCTCAATTGAATTCCTCTCGGAAATCAAGGACCTGCCCCAAGCCGAACGTGGAGCCCTGCTTTCGATCGTTGCGCAACTCAATTCGGATCCCGAACGAATATTGTCCGGCGAGAACATCAGCCCGGGGGAGCTGCGGAAGCTCATGCTCGCCCGCGGTATACTAGATGCCCCCGAAATCATCGTCATGGACGAACCCACGAATCACCTGGACCTGCACTCGGTGGAGGCACTCGAGCGAGCGCTTTCCGCCTTTCCCGGCGCGCTTGTTTTGGTGAGCCATGACGAGCAGTTCCTCTCGGCCTCATGCCCCCTCCGCTTGGATTTGGCCCCAGAAGAGGAGCACACTATTGGTCAGCCCCTCCTCTAGCGCTCAGGCATGTCTTCTGCAAGCCGCCTTCTTCTGATATCCCCTCCCCCGTTTTGCAAGCAACTCAGCGCAAATGGCCCATCCCCCTCAGCCTGAAGGCTCAGCGACACCAACGATACCGACGATTCAATATCTGGATGTCCATATTTGCCCCATCTGGGTGATTATTAAATTGTGTTTGTTCCGTGATTGAATACTTTGTCATCATTACGCCCCACTTCTTCTCATCAGAGGACGTCGAGAACGACAGGTCCTTGCGAAATAATCCCAGCTCAGAAGCTTATGGCATGATGTGCTCACCGAGTGCTCGATGACGGTTGACGAATCGTCGGTAATATCCAATTTTAGGAAAGAGGTGTGTATGACCCGACCGAAGATCATGCGCGGACCGTTTGAATGCGGCTCCATCTCAACAACCAGTACGGCAATGTCGTCTATAAAGGAGTCTTCGGCGAGCATGCCGACTTGTTCTGAACGAGCTGTTCGACATGCCCTGAAGGCCGAAGAGATGTTCTCTCGCGTCATGTATCGCCAGATTCTTTGTGCCCACACGAAGCTCCATGGGGCAATGTTTGGGGACGATGATCTTCATGCCGCAACAAGAAATGTCGAGGAGATCTTGCGCAACGTCCTGCGCCTCTATCTCGATGTCCACGGCGAGCCGCAACGCGGAGTCAGCAAATAATTGGATTGAGAGGAGTTCGAGTATGAGGAAATTGAATCAGTTTATGAAGTTCGATTGGGAAGCTTTTGCGAAAGGCAAGCGTTTCCTTTGTGTCGGAGGTGGTAAATGGGTTGATTAAAACACCAAAGAGCATCGCGGCACCAAGATCGACGTGGTGATCACAACCGATAACACGCAGTATCACCAAAACGAAGGCGAGGTGGTCAGCAATCGTTTCGAGAAGCTTTCCATCAAGGTTTCGAACGATATCGAGATTCCCGTCAATCAGCACGTCATTCCCACCGGCGTGGTCGCAAAGGTTTACGGTGATTATCGCAACCAGTTGTCCATCACGGCGGACGGCATTACCGTCATCCCCGCGAAGGGCTAGGTGATTGTGGTGCGTTACTCCAGTGGCGCACCGGCGATCGTGTATTCGACCCCCAGCGCAAAGCTTTGTGTGCTGGGGGTCGCTTTATTTGCGGTCGCCGCGTGCGTTTATTGCATCGGGCTATTCGTGAACACCATTCTTGCGCCCATCGCCATAGAGCCCAGTACGGTGATGGCGTTTGGCGGCAACCTTACCTCCGCAGCGGCCACTCTTAGCCTCGCTGGGACCATGTTGTTTGCGGGAGGGATCACACATTACGTCATGCTATCTGAATCAACACGGTTGCATGCACGCATTAGGAAGGGGCTCTTTGATCCACGTTACGGGAATCCTCTACACCTGCGAGAAGGCGAGCTTCTTCCCGACATCTCTTGCAAAGAGACGGCTCCTGGACAGTTCGAGCTCGCCATCTCAACCTCATCCTCAACGGCAGAAGAAATATCGAAGATGGGACCTAGCATTAGCTCCCGACTTCGCGGAAGGTTCTCCCGCTACGCCGTCGTACTTGCCGAAGCAGACGTCGCATGCAATCAAGTGACCTTCTTCCTTGAAGATGTGACGTTGCATCGAGAGATCAAGGCATCGCGTGTCGAGGATTTGTGCCCGGCGAACGCCTACGAATTCCGCGTTCAAAACGGCACGAGCATCGACCTCCGCACCTCCGGTTCCATGCTCATCGCTGGAAAGACCACGGGCGTGATCGCCCTCTTGCTCCAAGCCCTGTTGGCTGGTCCTGACGGACACGGATCGCAAGTCCTCATCATAGACCCCAAGCAGGCCGAGCCCTCCCGACTTCCTCGCGTGGTTTCACTGAATGCTGACAGGGACGCTCGCGCAATCCTGTCTGCGTTATCACGGTTCGCCGACAGCATCAAAGAGCGACAGAGCTTCCTCAACGACAGGTCGACAGAGACGGGAGACGCCGTGCACTGGTGGGATGCGAGGCTTCACGTTTCGCTTCTCTTCATGGATGAGTACGTGGCACTCCGCACGCTGTTTCCCAAGCGCGCGAGCAAGGAGGACCCCGATTACTGCCTCGCGACGTTTGATGGGCTGGTGAAGCGCATCGTAACGATGGGGGCGAGCGCGGGCTGCTACGCCATCATCTCGATCGCCGAGGCGTCTGTTGAGGAGGGGGGCTTGCCGTCGATGCTGCGCTCGGCGTGCAGCACCCGCGTCCTCTTCAAGCCGACGCTTCCCGAGGCGCGGCTCATATGGGGCGCGGAACGCCTGCTCGACCTCGGTGCACCTCGCACCTTCTCCCCGGGCGACGCTTGGTTCAGCAGTACGGACGGGGCGCACGACCGCATCGGCTTTGTGCATTTTCCGATCATGGACTTCCCCGTGTACCGCGAGCTTGGGCGGCTCCTTGACCTGTACTTCAGAGAATAACCACCGCGGGGTCCGCTTCGCGCAGCAAAAGCGGACCCCGTCGATTGTTCCATTACTTGAAATTCTGCTCATTTATGCGCCTTGGGGAGCTTGTTATCCCAAGGCGCACCCTCGGGCGCGTTCCAAAATCGTCCCGAAATAGCTCATTTACGAGAAAGGACTCGGAACCATGACCAATTCTCTGCCCATGAAGACCCGCGCGATGATGTACGAGCAGCAGCTCGATCACCTGCCCCGTCTTGTGGACGAAATGTACCGAAGAATCGAAACACTCGCCCCGAAGCGCTATGCGGGCATCGTGCACGACAGCGACACGACGGACGCGGGACGTCCGGCAGCCGCGCATCTTCACGTGATGATGGAGTTCCAGAATCCGCGCTCGCTCAATAGCATCGCGAAGCTCCTTGGAGATAAACCTGAGCGCATCGAGGCTTGGAAGGCAGGTGTGGAAAACGGTTTTTCCTACCTGTGCCACAGAACGGATGGCGCACGATCCAAGCATCAGTACGACCCCAAAATCGTGCGCTCCAATTTCGATTACCCAGCGCTACTTGCTTCTATTGAGTCGCGCGTTGCTCGAACGAGGTCCCATAGCAGCATCAAAGTCCTTCTCGATGACCTTCTCGAAGGTCGTATCGACAAGGAGTCCTTGATCTCTCAGCTCTCCGGATCCGAATATGCCCGGACATAGCGTCAGATCGAAGACGTTTATGCACGCCGCCTTCAGGTTCAGGCCCGGGAATGGCGGGGGTTGATGCTCAAGGGCGAAAGAAGGGTGGAATCAGTTTGGATCTTCGGGCCTGCTGGAACGGGGAAGTCCACCCTCGCAAAGCTCTATGCGAAGCGGAAGGGCGAACCGTTCTTCGTCTCTGGATCTACGAGAGACATCTTTCAGGGGTATGAGGGCAAGCACACGGTGATTCTTGACGAACTTCGTCCCTCATCCATCCCCTACGCCGACCTGCTTCGCATCACGGATCCCTATGCGATGGAGCATGAGGTGATGGCACCGTCCCGATATTCCGACAAAGCGATAGCCGCCGATCTCGTAATCGTCACGACGCCCTACAGCCCCTTGGAATTCTATGGAGAACAGATGCGCCGATCCGCGACTTATCGTCCGCAAAACGATGTCGACGGATTTGGTCAACTTGAGAGGCGCCTCTCCGTCGTTGCGGAGATGCAGACGAGGGAGATCTGTCTCTCTGAGTTTAGGCACGATCTCGACGGATACTGGCCGGTCGAAGGTTCCTCTCGTACAAACCCATATTCGAGTTATGCGCGAGGACTCGCCCCCTCGTCCTGCGCCAACGCTCTTTATAAAGAGCTTCTCGACACCGTTTCGCACTTGACAGCTTAACCAATCGGGCCCCGTGCGATAATCTTGAAATATCGCATCGGGGCTCTTTTCTGAACAGGAAGGAGCCTGCTAGTGACTGTGAGAAAAGACAGCAAAGGGCGAATCCTCAGACGCGGGGAAAGCCAGAGAAAAAACGGCCGTTACTGCTTCAAGTATGTGGATGCAAGAGGTAAAACGCGGAGCGTCTACTCGTGGACCTTGACAACTCATGATCTAACTCCGAAGGGGAAGAAAGCCAGTCCGTGCTTGCGCGCGTTGGAGCATGAGATCCAGCGCGATCTGCTTGATAAGGTCGCGCCGAACAATATGACAGTCTACGAACTCGCATCTCGTTACACTGAAACAAAGACTGCCGTGAAACAATCCACTCGAGCCGCCTACAAGACAATCCTCAATTTTCTTGCTACAGATGAATTCGGCTCGCGACGAATATGCGGTGTCACCTCCCTTGATGCCAAGGAATGGCTCATCAACCTGCAAAAAATCCACGGCAAGCGCTATAGCACAATCCATAGCATCCGTGGTGTTCTGAGACCGGCGTTTCAACTGGCAGAGGAGAACAGCCTGATTCGCCGAAATCCCTTCTATTTCGAGCTCGCAACGATACTGACAAACGACATGGTTACACGCAAGGCCTTGGCCACTAACCAAGAACGCAGATTTCTTGCTTTCGTGGAGGGCGATGAACACTTTCACCGCTATCGTGACGCCATCTACATCCTTCTAAATACGGGCCTGCGCATTTCTGAATTCTGCGGTCTTACCGTCGAAGACCTTGATTTCAAAAACGGAAGCATTCGGGTAAACAAGCAACTTCAGCGGACCAGCAACATGCGATACTACATCGAACGTCCCAAGACGGAGAGCGGGATCCGCTATGTTCCCATGACTCAAGCCGTGACAGAGTGTTTCAGGAGTATCCTTGCGCAACGTCTAAAGCCTTCGAGTGAGCCGGTCGTTGACGGTGTTAGCGGTTTTCTGTTTCTTGATAAAAACGAGATGCCGCGTGTTGCCCTGCACTGGGAGAAGTACTTCCACCACGCGATAGAGAAACATAATCGCATCTACAAGGATGAGCTTCCCAAAATCACACCACATGTCTGCCGACATACCTTCTGCTCGAAGATGGCACGCAGGGGAATGAACCCTGCGAAGCTAAAATGCATCATGGGCCACTCCGACATCAACGTGACTTTTAACACATACACCCATCTTGATTTCGACGACGTCAGAGAGGATATGCTGAAAATTGGATGCAAAGGACGGTCAACATTGTGACAACAAGTCGTAAACCCTCGTTCTTTACGACAATTCTTACGACGCTGGAAAGAAGAATAATCCGCTCATTTATGAATCAATTTGATATTCTGTCCTTGACGAGGGATCAAAAAGCAGTGCGATTATCTGCGAAAACTCTGATATTCGAGAGGTTTTAGCCAATGCGCAAAATCCTATTTGTCTGTCATGGGAACATCTGTCGCTCGACGATGGCTGAGTCGGTGTTTGCCGAGCTGGTGCGCCGTGCTGGGCGCGAGGCGGAGTTCGTCATTGATTCTGCCGCGACCTCGACCGAGGAGATTGGCAACCCTCCGCATCATGGCACCGTCGCCAAGCTGCGCGAGGTCGGGATTCCCGTCGTTGCGCACCGCGCGCGCCAGGTTCGTCGCGCGGAGTATGGTGACTGGGACCACATCGTCTATATGGATGCCGAGAACGCGCGCGGCCTGCGTCGCATCTTCGGCGACGATGCCGACGGCAAGATTTCGCGGCTGCTGGATTGGACCGATCGCCCCGGCGACGTCGCCGATCCCTGGTACACCGGCAACTTCGATGCCACCTACCGCGATGTGCTCGCCGGCTGCACGGCCATGCTCGAGCAACTGTAGGCGCCCGGGCGGCGCGGATGCGTGAGCCACGCCATCGGCATAAAATGAGCGTGGATAATCTCCCGCATACAAATTGAGCGTGGATAATCTCCCACTTTGAACGCAAAACGGCGCTCTAAACGGGAGATTATCCACGCTCATTATCTTGGTGGGAGAAAATCCACGCTCGATTACTCGTCGACGATCTCGGCGAGCCAGACGTTCAACGTATCGACCTCGGGGCAGCAGAACTTTGCCGTACCGGGCTCGTTGCCGGGCACGGTTCCGCCGTAGCGCAGGATGTCGATATAGGGAAAGCCCACATGGCAGGCCATGGAGCACATCTTGCCGCGATCGCGGTCGAAGTCGAAGACGTCGCCGGGCGTGTGGCCATGGTGGCAGCGGCACGTGCCCAGCTGGTCCACGCAGCTAATGCGGATACGTGGGCGCTTGCCGCGTGGCGCGCCGAGCAACTTGCCCTCGCTCGCGGGCTCGGGGCCGCTTTCGCTGGCGCTACTCATGGTCGATCACATCCAGGCAGGCCTCGATGGGCAGGCCGGCAGACTTGTCCTCCTGGTCAGCGTTGCGCTCGATAAGCTCGGCCACCACACGCATGGCATCGGCCGTTGCGTGCTGCAGGCTCCAGCCAGCCATAACGCGACCGACGAGCACCGCCGAGAACGTGTCACCGGTGCCCGGGAAATAGACCGGGATCAGGTCGAAGGGAATCGTGAAGTACTCCCCCGCCACGT
The DNA here is from genome assembly GCF_052122015.1 of Collinsella sp. LCP19S3_A6. NCBI lineage: Bacteria > Bacillati > Actinomycetota > Coriobacteriia > Coriobacteriales > Coriobacteriaceae > Collinsella > Collinsella sp. LCP19S3_A6. The sequence continues at coordinate 88,350 of NZ_JBQKDD010000006.1, read as the reverse complement.
GGTCGTAACCGATGACGGCGTTCGTGCCGTCGACCACAGCGCTCGTAATGACCACCGACTTGGCGCCCAGCGCGCGCATGGCGTCCACAAGGGCGTGGGCCTCTTCGGGCGTAATTTGCTCGGCAATAGGCCTATCGGCAAGCAGGCACGCCTCGGTATAGTTGGGCACCGCGTAGTCTGCGCACTCCAGCAGGTGCCGCATAAGGCCAATCGTGGACTCGGGCACGCCCGCATAGAGCTTGCCGTTGTCGCCCATGATGGGGTCGACGAATACCTTGGTGCCCTTTTGCGCGCGGCGGTGGCAAAAGTCTGAGATGATGCGCGTCTCTTCTTCGGTCACGATAAAGCCGGTCGAGATGGCGTCGAACTCAAAGCCGAGTTCTTCCCAGATGGCAAGACTCTGACGCACGTACTCCGTGGTGTCGTGGATGTAGAACTTGGGATAGTTGAGCGTATCGGACACAAGTGCCGTCGGCAGATTGTGGATACGGTAACCCATGTGCGACAGCACCGGCAGCATGGCGGAAAGCGCGACCTTGCCGTAGCCGCACATATCGTTGATCAGCAACAGCTGAGTGTTCTTCATGAGTGTCCCCCTTGGGTCGGGCGCGGCGCAACGGCGCCACAGTGCGACTAAGTGTAGCGCAGGGGACGTTGCGAGCGGAGTCGAGCGGCACGAAGGGCAAATTGTTGCGGAAAGGTTTCGGAAACGAGGGGCTAGCTTGCTTCATTGCGGCTCATTTGCCGCCACTTATTCAGTGCCATTTCAAAACTATGCCGGATTACGGGGCTGAACCTGAATGAGCCAACCACACCCCTTATTTTCAAATCATAGCGAACCTTCTACCTGCGGTTTTCTTTTTACCAATTTCGGCATGGTCGGCAATCCGTCATTCAGCCCCGTAATCCGGCATAGTTTTTAAGTTAGTCGTTGGGGACGTTCTTAAACGACTAGTCAAACAAGAACGTCCCCAACGACTATCCCAACAAGGGCAACGCCGATGTTTTGGCGAAGTCAGCGAAAACCCGCCAGAGTGAGCAAGGTGCCTTGAAACGAGGCGGCATTGACCTTCTGGTCATGCCGCCGAAGTTGAAAGGCAGATTGCCGCTCTGGCGGGTTTGCAGCGTCGAGCCGTTACGGCGTTTGGCAAAACGCCGTAACTATAAGTTTGGTACCTTGACATTGATTTCTCACGCTCCTAAATTGGTTAGGCACAAAACAATTCCACTACCTAACTAAAGAAAGGAGCAGCACTCATTCATGTGCGATGAACCTCTTAGCCTTTGTTCGCACGAGCCCGGCGGCGACCCGTCACAGCCGGCGGATGTATCCGAAGCGGTTAGCTCGGAAGACAAGCTTGCCAAGCGCATCCTCAATAACCTGGGCTTTTGCGGCCATTACATGCATTTTCATGGCGGAGGCGTGTCCGGCAAGGCGCCCATCATCTGCCTACTGGCCAAGCAGCCCGGCGGCGAGATGTCGCAGCAGGAACTCGGCATGCACTTCGGCCTCAAGCCGGGGTCGCTTTCCGAGATCCTGTCCAAGCTCGAGCTCAACGGCCTCATTGAGCGCAGCCGTAACCCCCAGGATCGACGGCAACTCACCATTCGCCTAACCGAGATCGGCTGGGAGAAGGCCCGCATCGACCAAGCCTCGCGCATCCGCTTTAGGGAACAGGCCTTTAGCGCGCTCACCCACGACGAGCGTGAACAGCTCGCCGAGATGCTCGAGAAAATCCGCGTAACCTGGGAGGAACTGGATGATTAAAACCCTTATGGGCAGCATCCGCGATTACATGAAGGTCACGATCGCTACGCCGCTGCTGGTGCTTGGCGAGGTAATCTGCCAGATGATGATCCCGTTTATCACCGCCGACATGATCGACGCCATCAAGGACGGCACCGCCGTTACCGAGATGCTGCCCACCGCCGGCCTTCTCGTACTCATCGCACTGACGTCACTCGCCTTTGGCGCCGCCGCGGGCATCACCTGCAGCCATGCCAGCTGCGGCTTTGCCAAGAACCTGCGTCGCGACCTGTTCTACAAGATCCAGACGTTCAGCTTCGCCAACATCGACGAGTTCTCGACCTCCTCGCTCGTCACGCGCCTCACCACCGACATCAACAACGTGCAGCAGGCCTTTATGATGCTCATCCGCATCGCCGTGCGCTCGCCGCTGGTGCTGGTCTTTGCCTTTACCATGGCATACGCCATGGGCGGCAGCGTCGCCATGGTCTACCTGGTCATCATTCCGCTGCTGGGCTTTGGCCTGTTCTTTATCATCTATAAGGTGCGCCCGATCTTTACCCGCGTGTTCCGCAAGTACGACGCGCTCAACGAATCGGTCGAGGAAAACGTCACCGGCATGCGCGTGGTCAAGAGCTACGTGCGCGAAGACTTTGAGAAGGAGAAGTTCGCCACCGCCGCGCGCGACGTCCAGATGGACTTCACCCGCGCCGAGAAGTTGCTCGCCTTCAACAACCCCATGATGAACATCTGCGTCAACGGCGCGTTCGTCGTCATCATCTACCTGGGCTCCAAGCTCATCATCACGAGCCAGGGCACCCTGTTCGATGTGGGCCAGCTCTCCTCCATCTTTACCTACGGCTTCCAGATTCTGATGAGCCTAATGCAGCTGTCGATGATCTTTGTCATGGTGACCATGGCAGATGAGTCGGCACACCGAATTACCGAGGTGCTGGCCGCCGAGCCCACGATCGCTAACCCGACCGAGCCCGTGCACGAGGTTGCCGACGGCTCCATCGACTTCGATCACGTGAGCTTTAAATATTCCGAGCATGCCCGCCGCCAGGCGCTCGACGATATCGACCTGCATATTAAGAGCGGCGAGACCATCGGCATTATCGGTGGCACCGGCTCGGCCAAGTCGACGCTCGTGAACCTGATCGCCCGTCTGTACGATGTCACGGAGGGCACCGTGCGCGTCGGCGGCGTGGACGTGCGCGACTACGACCTGGACGCGCTGCGCCACCAGGTAGCCATGGTCCTGCAGAAAAACGTGCTGTTTAGCGGCACCATCGCCGAGAACCTGCGCTGGGGCGACCCGAACGCCACCGACGAGGAAGTCCGCGAGGCCGCACATCTGGCCTGCGCCGACGAGTTTGTCGACGGCTTCCCCAAGGGCTACGACACCTGGATCGAGCAGGGCGGCTCCAACGTTTCCGGCGGCCAGAAGCAGCGCCTGTGCATCGCGCGTGCCCTGCTGCGTCGCCCCAAGATCTTGATCCTGGACGACTCCACGAGCGCCGTCGACACCAAGACCGACGCCAAGATCCGCGAGGGCCTGGCGAGCTACCTGCCCAACACGACCAAGCTCATCATCGCCCAGCGCATCAGCTCCGTTCAGGACGCCGACCGCATCATCGTCATGGAGGGCGGCCGCATCAAGGACATCGGCAACCACGATGAGCTGCTCAAGACGAGCGAGATCTACCGCGAGACCTTTACCTCGCAAAATAAGATGAGTGCCGAAGGCGAGGACGCGGTCGAGACCGCCGCAGCCGACACCGAGGCATCCGCACCGCAAGCTCAGACTCAGGAAGGAGGCGAGGCACATGAGTAAGGCCGCTACCGCCGAGCGCGCGCGCAACCGCAAGGGCGGCACCATGACGCGCCTGATCAAGATGCTCTTTGGCTTCTACCCGGTGCTTTTGCCCCTCGTCGTCGCCGGCGTTGTGCTCTGCGCCATCATCAACTCCATCGGCGCGACGTTTCTCCAGAGCGCGCTGCAGGTCATTAGCGAATCGTGGCAGTCGGGCGACTGGACGGCCGCGCAGCCCAAGATTCTGAAGCTCGTGACCACCCTCGGCTGCATCTACGCCGTGGGCGTCGCCTCCTCGCTCTTCTGGAACCGCGCCATGGCCGTCATCACGCAGGGCTCGCTCGAGAAGCTGCGCGAAAAGATGTTCAACCGCATGCAGGACCTGCCGATTCGCTACTTCGACACGCACCAGCGCGGCGACATCATGAGCCACTACACCAACGACATCGACACGCTGCGTCAGATGATCAGCCAATCGCTGCCCAACCTGCTCATGACGATCATCGTCATCGTCACCGTGTTCTTCATCATGCTGTATTACAGCGTGTGGATGTGTCTGGTCATTGTTGCCGGCGTCGCCTTTATGACCTTTATGACCAAGCTGCTCGGCTCCAACTCCGCGCGCTTCTTTATCGCGCAGCAGACCGAGCTCGGCGTGGTCGAGGGCCATATCGAGGAAGTCATGAACGGCCAGAAAGTCGTCAAGGCGTTCTGTCACGAGTCCGCTGCCGAGGCCGATTTTGACGAGCGCAACGAGAAGCTCTTCGAGGTCTCGCAGAAGGCCAACATGTACGCCAACATCCTCATGCCGATCCTCGGGAACCTGGGCGACTTGCTCTACGTGCTGGTCGCGCTGGCGGGCGGCATCTTCCTGGAGCTGGACGTGCCCAACCTGAGCCTCTCGGGCATGACGCTGTCCATCGCCGTCGTGGTGCCGTTCCTCAACATGACCAAGCAGTTCTGCGGACAGATCGGCCAGATCTCGCAGCAGATCAACGCCGTGGTCATGGGTCTCGCCGGCGCCGACCGCATCTTTGAGCTCATCGACGAGGAGCCCGAGGCCGACGAAGGCTACGTGACGCTCGTCAACGCGCAGGTGAACCCCGATACCTGGCAGCTCGAGGAGGCCGACCACCACACCGGCATGTGGGCATGGAAACACCCGCACCGTGCAACCGGCGAGATCGAGTACGTACCGCTGCGCGGCGACCTGGTCATGGACAACGTCGACTTTGGCTACACGCCCGACCACGAGGTGCTGCACGGCGTGTCCGTGTTTGCCAAGCCGGGCCAGAAGGTCGCGTTTGTCGGTGCCACCGGCGCGGGCAAGACGACCATCACCAACCTCATCAACCGCTTCTATGACATCGCCGACGGCAAGATCCGCTACGACGGCATCAACGTCAACAAGATCCGCAAGGCAGATCTGCGCCGCTCGCTGGGCGTGGTGCTGCAGGACGTGAACCTGTTCACCGGTACTGTAATGGACAACATCCGCTACGGCAACCTGGACGCCACCGACGAGGAGTGCATCGCGGCGGCCAAGCTCGCGGGCGCCGACGACTTTATCACCCGCCTGCCCGACGGTTACGACACCATGCTCACCGGCAACGGCGCGCAGCTGTCGCAGGGCCAGCGCCAGCTGATTTCGATCGCACGCGCTGCCGTCGCCGATCCGCCGGCAATGATTCTGGACGAGGCCACGTCGAGCATCGACACCCGCACCGAGGCCATCGTGCAAGCGGGCATGGATAAGCTCATGGAGGGCCGCACGACGTTTGTCATCGCGCACCGCCTGTCCACCGTGCGCAACGCCGACGCAATCATCTGCCTGGATCACGGCCGCATCATCGAGCGTGGCAACCACGACGAGCTGATCGCCAAGCGCGGATATTACTACCAGCTCTATACCGGAGCGTTTGAGCTGGAGTAGCTCAAAACATCCCCTACGCTCCCAACGGACCTCCCCGAGGGAGACGGGGTGTTTACTCCGTGCTCAAACATTCTCGCTTCGCTGCGGAACCGCGCGCGGAGCAAACACCCCGTCTCCCTCGGGGAGCTCCTGCGCACACGGTCTTTTCTCGCAGCCTGAAAAGAAGTGGTGAGGCCCTGGCCGTTTGGCCAGGGCCTCGTTTTGTAAGGATGATTTGGGAGGTGGTGGAGGACCAGTCTTTTTGGGACGGGGCTAAATTAGCTGGTTCTCCATCCCAATATCGATGAATCAACAAATCGCAACTGAGCCCTAATCCAAAAACAGCTAATTTAGCCCCGTCCCAAAAAGACTGCTTTGGCAGAACGTCGGGTGGTATCCTTGGTAGCCCTGTGCTGCAAACGCACCTTAAACGCAAGGAGTCCCATGGATCTTATCGCCCAGCTCGCCCGCGAGCTCAACTTTAAGGCCGCCAACATCGAGTCAGCCGTCAAGCTCATCGACGAGGGCAACACCATCCCCTTTATTTCGCGCTACCGCAAGGAAGCCACGGGCGGCATGGACGACGTCGCCCTGCGCGCACTCGACGAGCGCCTGTCCTACCTGCGCAATCTTGAGCAGCGTAAAGAGGACGTCATCCTGCTCATCGACGCCCAGGGCAAACTCACGCCCGAACTCGAGCAGCAGATTCGCGAGGCCACGCAGCTCCAGCGTGTCGAGGACCTCTACAAGCCCTACCGCAAAAAGCGCATGACTCGCGCGCAGAAGGCCCGCGAGGCAGGCCTTGAGCCGCTCGCCAACATGATCATCATGCAGGCCTCGGTCAAGGGCAGCGCACTCGACGCCGCCGCGGCATACGTCAACGAGGAGGCCGGCTTCGACACGACCGAAAAGGCGCTTGCCGGCGCGGCGGACATCGTGGCCGAGACGGTGGCCGAGGACCCCGAGAACGTCGCCGACCTGCGCGCCTTTACGCAGAACACCGCCGACATCGTCGTCGAGGCCACCGACCCCACCGAGAAGACTCCCTACGAGCCGTACTACAGCTATGACGAGCCGCTGCGCCGTATACCCAACCACCGCGTGCTGGCTATCGACCGCGGTGAGCGCGAGGGCAAGCTCCGCGTGCGCGTGAACGTCGACAGCGCCGCCGCCACGGCGCGCCTCGGCAGCCGCTGGCCCCGTCGTCAGGGCGTGTTCGCACCCGTCTTTGACGCCGCCATCGCCGACGGTTACAGGCGCCTCATGGCCCCCTCGCTGGAGCGCGAGGCCCGCGCCAAGCTCACCGTCCGCGCGCAGACCGAGGCCATCAACGTCTTTGCCAAGAATCTCGAGGGCCTGCTCTCGGCACGCCCCGTGCGCGGCGCCCGTGTGCTCGCACTCGATCCGGGCTACCGCACCGGCTGCAAGGTCGCCGTCATGGACGAGACCGGCAAGCTACTCGACCACGGCGTGGTCTACCCCACCAAGCCGCGCCACGACGTTGCCGGCACCAAGCGTGAGCTCGCCCGCCTCGTCAAGAAGGACGGCGTCAACACCATCGTCATCGGCAACGGTACCGCCAGCCGCGAGACCGAGGAAGTCGTCTCGGAGTTTATCGCCGAACAGGCGCCTGGACTGCGATACACCATCGTCAACGAGGCCGGCGCATCGGTGTACTCCGCCTCCGAGCTCGCAAGCCAGGAATATCCCGACCTGGACGTCACCGTGCGTGGCGCCATGAGCCTGGGCCGCCGCCTGCAAGACCCGCTGGCAGAGCTCGTCAAGATTCCGCCCCAGTCCATCGGCGTTGGCCAGTACCAGCACGACCTTGACCAGGCCGAGCTTTCGCGCACCCTGGGACATGTGGTGGAGGACGTCGTCAACCGCGTGGGCGTCGACGTAAACACTGCAAGTGCGAGCCTGCTGGGATACGTATCGGGCATCACGCCGAGCGTAGCCAAAAACATCGTGGCCTACCGCGAGGAGAACGGCGCCTTTACCGATCGCCGCCAGCTCAAGAAGGTCCCCAAGCTGGGACCCAAGGCATATCTCAACGCCGCGGGCTTCCTGCGCATCAGCGGCGGTAAGAACCCGCTCGATGCGACGAGCGTCCACCCCGAAAGCTACGAGGTGGCCACGGCCGTCCTGGAGCGTGCGGGTGTGGCGGCAAGCGAGCTCAGCCGCGGCGGCGTGCCCGACATCGAGCGACGCATCGGCAGCATCTCGGCGCTGGCAAGCGACCTGGACTGCGGCACCCTCACGCTCATCGACATCGTCAACGAGCTCAAGAAGCCCGGCCGAGACCCGCGCGACGACGCGCCCGAGGTGGTCTTTAGCCGCTCAGCACTTTCCATCGACGACTTGGAACCCGGCATGGAACTCAAGGGCACGGTGCGCAACGTTGTGGACTTTGGCGCCTTCGTCGACGTGGGTGTGCACCAGGACGGCCTCGTGCATATCTCCAAGCTGGCCAACCGCTTTGTCAAGCACCCCAGCGACGTGGTGCGCGTCGGCGACACGGTCAAGGTGTGGGTCGAAAAGGTCGATCGCGACCGCAAGAAAATCTCCCTCACCATGGTGCAGGGCAAATAGCCGCCAAAGCGGACGTCCCCCTCTTCGCGGCGTGCAAAATTGCGAGTATTCAGCATCTCCCGATAGCCCCGCGGCGCTTCAGAGGGCCATAAAAGCAAAAACGGCCCCCGTTTTGGCGTTTTAGGGCCAAAACGGGGGCCGTTCCGCGCTTCAACCAGCTGGTAAAAGTCTTTACCATGCTGAAAACTCGCGATTTTGCACGTCGCCGCAGGGGGTACCCTTGCTTAGGGCAGAATATGGAAACCCAAAGCGGCGATATCCTTGGCAAAACCGCGCACGGTATCAAGCGAGACCTCGTACGGGTCACGGCCGATGTTCTTGCGCTTGGCCAGGATGCTATTTGGCACCGTGATGATCTGGCAACCGCAGGCCTCGGCCTGGTAAATGTTGATAAGCTCGCGCGTGGACGCCCACAGGACCTCACAGTTGGGCTTGGCAGCGGCCTTCTTGACCGACTCCGTCATAAACGGAATGGGATCGACGCCGGTATCGGCAATACGGCCGGCAAAAAGCGAGATGATGGACGGCGTTTCGGCGTCAACGGCATCGATCATCTCGTCAACCTGCGTAGGCGTAAAGATAGTGGTGACGTTGACCTTGATGCCATCGGCCGAAAGCTTGCGGACCAGCTCGGAGGTGGACTCGCTCTTGGTGGTCACGCATGGAATCTTGACGTAGACGTTATCTGCCCAGGTAGCAATCTCGCGGGCCTCGACCTCCATGGTCTCGACGTCGTCGGCAAAGACCTCAAACGAGACGGACACATCGGTGATGTGGGCCAGAACCTCCTTGGCAAACGCGCGGTAATCCGTCACGCCACCCTTCTTCATAAGGGACGGGTTGGTCGTGAAACCCTGAACGTTGCCGTTCTCGTACATGTCGAGCATGCCCTCGAGGTTTACACCGTCAGCGAACACCTTGATTGCCATCTGCCTGATTCCTTTCGTTTGCATACGGGCATTGAGCTGCTAAACACTTTACCTACGTTTATTAAGGCGTGAACTGCGGTTTTTTATCTTCTCGGCGAACGGTTTTGCGGTTTTACCATTTTTATATCGACGCCCCAGCGGCAAAACGTTTTTGCTAATCATCGCGGTTGATTCCGTTGGCGGCGCTGAGACAGCGCTTCACCGGCGCGTTTTCGCAATCGCTCCAAAACAAAAAGCGGCGACGCCTCATTTGAGACGTCACCGCTTCCGTGTAGGAGCCGGTTATCGGAGCTCCGCCCGATTAGGGCTTAACGTATGCCTGGATTACTCTTCCTCAACGTGGTTGATCACAGCACCCTTGGTGTGGATGAAGTTGGGGACGAAGGCGACGATCAGAAGGACGGCGAGAATCGCGTAGACACCGGTGGTACCGAAGGCCTCGGCAGCGCGGCCGAGCGTAATACCAATGACGGAGAAGTCGAAGTCGCCGAACGTAGTGTTCTTGAAGCCAAAGACGTCAAGAACGGGCAGGAGCAGAGCAGGGGCAAAAGTGATGAGCAGGCCGTTGACGAAAGCGCCAAGAGCTGCGCCCTTGCGACCGCCCGTGGCATTGCCGTAGATACCGGCGGTAGCACCGCAGAAGAAGTGGGGAACCATGCCCGGGATGATGAAGATGCCCAGGGTAGCGCCCACGATGAACATACCGACAACGCCACCGATAAAGGAAGCGACAAAGCCGAGGATGACGGCGGTGGGAGCATAGGGGAAGAAGACAGCGCAGTCGACGGCGGGGATGGCACCGGGGATCAGCTTGTTGGAGATGCCCTGGAAAGCCGGGACCAGGTCGGCGAGAATCATACGGACGCCGTTGTAGACGATAGTGACACCGACGGCGAAGGACAGGGCACAAGTCAGGGCATAGACGATCACATTGTCGCCGCCAGCGGTCTTGGTAACGACCGCAGGATCTGCGATGTAAGCGGCAAAAGCGGTAACCAGGTAGAAGAAAGCCATGGTAAGAGCCGTGGAGATGGTGGTGTCGCGCAGGAAGGCAAACTTCTCGGGAACCTCGATCTTCTCGGTGCTGTTCTCCTCGGCGTCCTTAGCAAAAAGCGTACCGACTGCAGCGGAGATGTAATAGGCGAGTGAACCGAAGTGGCCCATGGCGATTTCATCGCCATCGGTAACCTTCTCGGTGAAACGCTGACCAACGGCGGGAAGCATAGCGCTCACGAGGCCCAGGAACATGCCGCCCACGATGACAAGCTGGACATCCTGGAAGCCAGATGCCTGCAGAACGGCAGACAGCAGGCAAGCCATAAACATGCTGTGATGGCCCGTCAGGAAGATGTACTTAAACTTGGTAAAGCGGGCAATGATAATGTTTACGACGTAGCCGAGAATCAGGATCATCATGGTCTGAACGCCAAGGACGCTCTGAGCCATCGAAACGACGACCTCGTTGTTAGGCACGACGCCGGTGATGTGGAAACCGGTCTCGATGAAGGTCCCCAGCGGAGCAAGGTTCTCCTGAACAACAGCGGCGCCAGCAGACAGCATGATGTAACCAAGAATGGGCTTCAGGGTTCCCGTCATCACCTTGTGGGCAGGGCGCTTGAGCGCAACAAGGCCCACAAAGGCAAACAGACCCATGATCCACGCTGGCTTGGTCAGAATCGATTGGATAAACTCAAGTATGGGAAGGATGGCTTGCATCTGCGCTTCCTTTCTCTCTAACGTGGGCGCGTTTCCCTCTTCCACAGGGAACCGCCCTTTTTTATGCCGCTTTAGGCGTTAGCAGCGGCCGCCTTGATTGCCTCAAGGGCGTCTTCGCGGATCTTCTTCTTGTTCACATAGCTGCGAACGATCACAACGTTGCCGTGGAGCTCGGGGGCGAGCTCCTTAACGGTGATGAACAGATCCGGATTTGCGGAAGAAGCACCGTTCAGGTCCATAGACTCAACGTCGGCCTTGATGCCCTCCTCCTCGCAAAGCTCCTCGACTTTGCCAGCGAGCATCAGGCTAGACCCGATGCCGTTTCCGCATACGGTGATGATATGCATGGCAACCTTCCTCTCCTACACGTGACGGTTTTCCGTCTATCCAAAAGCGGCGACGCATCGCCGTGCCATTAAGGCCTAAAAGAATGAACGCATGGTCTCCAAAACCTGCTCGGGCGTATCGCATGCGCTGAGCTTGGCAACGCAGTCCTCGTCCTCGAACATCTGCGAAAGCTCCGCCAAGCAGCCAAGATGAGCCTTGGGGTCGGGTGCGCAAATACCCACGAGCACGTGAACCGGATCGAAATCCTCATGTCCAAATGCAACGGCAGGGTCAAGCGTGACAATGCAGATGCCGGCCTCGCTCACATTGCCATCGGCCTGAGCGTGAGGCATGGCAATGCCCTCTTCCAAGACCATATAGGGACCGAATTTGTGAACCGACGAAATCATGGCGTCAACATAGCTCTGGTCGCATTTGCCGGCGTCAACTAGCAGCTTACCGCATGCCTTGATCGCTTCCTCCCAATCGGAGGCCTCGACGTGGCAGGCAACAAGCTCGGGCTTAAGAAGATCGGTCAGCATGCTCGCCCCCTACTCCTCGGGCAGGATATGGAAACCAAGTGCCTGAATGTCGCGGGCGAAGCCCTTGACCGTATCAAGCGAGTACTCGAGTAAATCTTTTCCGAAATTCTTGCGCTTGGCAAGAAGGGCATTGGGAACCGTAATGATCTGGCAGCCAACGGACTCCGCCTGGAAGATATTGAGGACCTCGCGCGTAGACGCCCAAAGAACCTCGGCAGCAGGCTTGACGGCAGCCTTCTTTACGGACTCCGCCATGAGGGGCAGCGGATCGACGCCGGTATCGGCAATGCGACCGGCAAAGATGGACAGAATAGAGGGGGTCTCGGCAGAGACGGCATCGACAAACTCGTCGACCTGCTCGGGCGTGAAGATGGTAGTGACATTCACCTTGATACCGTCGGCAGAAAGGCGCTTGACCAGCGCGGCGGTGGACTCGCCCTTGGTGTTGAGTGCCGGGATCTTAACGTAGACGTTGTCTGCCCAGGTTGCAATCTCGCGGGCCTCGGCTTCCATACCCGCCTCGTCGTCGGCAAATACCTCAAAAGAGACCGACACATCGGTGATGTGCTCAAGAACCGTCTTGGCAAAAGCGCGGTAGTCAGTCACGCCACCGGCCTTCATAAGGGAAGGATTGGTCGTGAAACCCTGAACGTTACCATTGTCATGCATGTCAAGCATGCCTTCGAGGTTAGCGCCGTCGGCAAACACCTTGATCGCCATGTTCGGTCCTTTCTCATCTAGCACTATTGCCATCGAAAGCCTTCTTCTTTGTTTCAAAAGCTTTTCGGTTTTCTTTTATAAACCATTTCAAAAGCTATCGAAAGCTCAATTGTCATCTTTCCGTGAACGGTCGAATATCGGGTGTGAACGTACTTCTTTTGGGCGGCACCTTCAGAACAAGACCCTCTACACGCTATTTAAGTGCAAACTATCTGCTACGCATGCATTTGGGACATGCCATTCCGTTCATTTGATTCATTCGATTTTGCCTTGTCCTTTTCATATCGATACGTTATATTTCGATTACGAAAGGCGTATCTTTTGCCTTTCGTTCAAAAGGAGCGGCATATGGCATCTACTTCAGACCTTTCACCGGCCGAGCGTCAGCGATTTATTATGAACTGGCTGGCCGAAAAGCCAAATATCTCGGTATCCGACATCGTTCGCCGTTTTTCGGTTTCGGAAGTCACCGCACGACACGACCTCGTCTCGCTGGAATCCGAAGGCAAGCTGCGTCGCGTACGCGGCGGAGCGGTATCGCTTTCTCGCTCCAACGCAATCTCGTATCCCGAGGAGCGTATCAATGTCCAAGTCGAGGCCAAAGAGGCCATCGCCGCAACCGCGGCAACTCTTGTTGATGATGGCGATGTTCTGGTAATTGATATCGGCACCACAGGCTTTTACTTCGCTAAGGCCCTCATGGACAAGCGTGAGATCACCATTATCACCGGCGATCTTGCAATCGCGAACTATGCCAGCTTTAATCTCCCCAATGCTTCGGTAGTGCTGCTGGGCGGCTCCGTGCGCAAGGGCCACCTCTATCTCGCGGGCGCGCTAACGCTCGACTGCATGAGCAAACTCCATGCCGACAAGGCGTTTGTCAGTGCCGACGGATTCCACCCCGACCACGGTTTTACCGTCGAGCACGACTTCTCAGCCATGATCAAGCATATGTACCTGACCAACTCAAACCAGAGTTACATGATGGTTGACCAGGGAAAGTTCAACAAGACCAGTTTTTATCAGTCCGCGCAGATCGATGACCTCGATGGCATCATCGTTGATGGAGACGACGAGGGCATCATGACGGCGGCGATCGAGAACAGTCGCAGCCATCCCAAGCTCTATATTGCAAAATAGCTCAAATGGCCGGGTCGCCCCCCCTGCGGGCGACCCGGCCATTTATTCAATCAACCCAAAATGCCGCATCGCTGTGACGGTGCCGTCGTGTGCGACATCGTCGGTCACGTAGTCGACGACCGCCTTGACCTCGGGCATGGCGTTGCCCATGGCGACAGCCGTCTCGACCGAAGCGAGCATGCCCAGGTCGTTGCCCGAATCGCCGAAGCCAAAGGTGCGCGCATTTCCTTCGCGGCCCAGATACGCCAGCGCTCGCGCCACGCCCACGCCCTTGTCAATACCCTTGGGGCTCAGCTCGCGATTCTGGCCACCGGTGTTGCACAGCTCAAACTCGCAATCGATAAAGCCGTCATCGTTGGCTACGCGAGCCAGGTCGCCCGCGGAGATACACACTTTGCCTACGCGCAAGCGGCCATCGACGCGCATCTGATCAACGCCATGCACCACGCCGGCGCCTAGCAGAAATGACTGTTCGACACCAACTGGCTCAAGTGAATAAGTGGCACCGTTCGTCTCGAACAACGCCTCGCCGCCTGCCACAGTAATGCGACGCGCAAGCTCCTCGATAACGTCTTCGTCAAAGCAGTCCTCGTGTACCACGCGTCCCTCGACTTCGAGCGTGGCACCTGCCATGGCCACGACGCCCGCGGGGTCGAGCGCACGCAGGCTATCGGCGATAAGCCACAGGGGGCGACCCGTGCAGATAAATGCCTTGTGCCCTGCATCGCGCAGTGCACGGAACGCCTCAACCACCGTCTGCGAGGGGCGAACCGCCGAAAAGTCCTTATCGGTCATATCGTCGGGATCGAACGACGTCAGCGTGCCGTCCACGTCAAAAAAGAGCACGGCGGAATCGGGGCACGCATCAATCATATGGGTTCCTTTCGAGGATAAGGGCAAACGAAGCATCCATCATATAATGGAGCGACGCAACCAGAGAGGTCACCCATGGAATTTTACGCAAGCTGCCCCGAGGGCTTTGAGTCCGCACTCGCCGATGAGCTTAAACGCCTCGGGCTTTCGCATGTCCGCCGGCTGAAGGGCCGCGCTACGTTTGAGGGCGAGCTCGAAGAAGGCTACCGCGCCTGTCTGTGGTCGCGCCTGGCGAGCCGCGTGTTCGTGGTTCTTGGGCGCTTTGAGGCGCAGGATGCCGACGAACTGTACGATAGCGTTTACGACATCGCCTGGGAGAACATCATCCGCCCCGGCGCCACCATCGCCATCACCGCCCGCGGCGTGACCGAGCAGCTGCGCAACACGCGCTTCTCGGCCCTGCGCGCCAAGGACGCGCTGTGCGACCGTCTGGCCGAGACCACGGGCCGTCGTGCCGATGTCGATGCCGCCGACCCCGATGTTCACCTACTGCTTTCGCTGCGCCAGCGCCGTGCGAGCATAAGCCTGGACCTTTCGGGCGACCCGCTGTTCAAACGCCTGCCGCCCGCAGCGACCCGCGCCGGCGAGGGCGCGCACGTGCTGCGCCCCGACTACGCCGCCCTGCTGCTGGCGCAGGTCGGCTGGACCGCACTATGCGAGCGCGAGTTGACGGCCGACGATTACGAGAACGAAGCCCTGCCCACGCTGATCGACGCCTCGTGCGCCGGCGGCGGTCTGCTGCTGGAAGCCGTGAACATTCTGACCGACCGCGCCCCGGGCGCTGCACGCGAGCGCTGGGGCTTTGAAGGCTGGCAGCCGCACGACGCCGCCCTGTGGGAGCAGCTGCTTGCCGAGGCACGCGAACGCGAGGCGGCGGCGCGCGAGCGCCAGGTGCGCATTGTCGCCGTGGACATTGACCCCGCTGCCCGCAAGACTGCCGAGCGCATGGTCAAGTGCGCCGGCTACAAGCGTTTTGTCGACTTTTGCGCTGCCAAGCCAGCCACCGTGCTGGACCATGCAGGCGCTGTTGCCGGTGCCGCCGTGGTCGCAGACACCACCGAGACCCCGCTTTCGCTCATGCACGACGCCATGACGCTGGTCGGCGAGCTGCGCCGCGCGCCCGAGCTTGCCGCGGCGCCGGTCGCCGCGCTCACCCGCGATGGATTGCTGGCCCGCTCGCTCCACGCCGAGCCCGAGCGCTCGATCGCCGTCATGCCCAACAACGAGGAGGCGACCGTCGAAGTCTGGCCGTCGCTCGACCACGCCGCCGCAGCGTTTGAGGCTGCGACCAGCGCAGATGCCGAGGCCGAGGTTGCGGATACCAACGAAGTCAACGACAAAGCCGCCAGCACCCCCATGCCCGAACCTGCCGCCACACTCGACCTGGGCGACGGCAAGCCGCTGCCCGTGCTCATCCCCGAGTCCGAGCAGTTCGCCAACCGCTTGCGCAAGAACGCCCGTCTGCGCCGCAAGTGGGCAAAGCGCGAGGGCGTGAGCTGCTACCGCGTCTACGATGCCGACCTACCCGATTACTCCGCCGCCATCGATCTATACGAGGGCTGCCCGCAGACGCCGGGCCGCTGGCTCGTCATCGCCGAATACGCCGCGCCCAAGACCATCGATCCCGCGCTTGCCCAGGCCCGCATGCTCGACATTCTGGCCATCGCGCCGCGCATCCTAGATGTTCCCGCCGAGCACGTGCACGCCAAGGCCCGCATGCGTTCGCGCGGCGGCTCGCAGTACGGCAAGCAGGGCGCCGGCAAGGGCGGCTCGGGCGAGCGCGCCAATATCGCACGCCGTCGTCTGCCGCTCATCGAGGAGGGCGGCCTTACCTTTGCCGTCAACTTTGACGACTACCTGGACGTCGGCATCTTCTTGGATCACCGCGTCACCCGCAACCTGGTGCGCGAGCACGCCAAGCAGGCGCGGCGCTTTCTCAACCTGTTCGCCTATACCGGCACCGCTACCTGCTATGCGGCAGACGGCGGCGTCGAGGAAACTGTGACGGTCGACCTCTCCAACACCTACCTGGACTGGGCCGAGCGCAATATGCGCCAGAACGGCTTTGTTGGTCCGCAGCATCATTTTGTGCGCGACGACGTGCTTGCCTGGATTCGCGACCAACGCCAGACGCGCAACCGCTGGGACCTGATTTTTGTCGATCCGCCCACGTTTTCGAACTCCTCAAAGATGGGCCGCCGCACCTGGGACGTCCAGCGCGACCATGTTGAGCTTTTGGCCGGCGTATCGCGCCTGCTCGCACAGGGCGGCCACGCCATCTTTAGCTGCAACCTGCGCGGCTTCCGCCCCGAGACGCGCAAGCTCGCGCGCGCGGGCGTCGTGCTAGAGGACATTACGGCGCAGACCATCCCGGAGGACTTTGCGCGCAACCAGAAGGTGCACCATTGCTATATCGTGCGCCGCCTGCCCATCGAGGACGCCATGGCCGAAGTCGGCTTTAGCGCCGAGGAGATTGCAGAGCGAACCGAAGAGCTGCGCAACCCCGAGGCCCGCAAGCCCCGCGCAACGACGCCCGCGCAAGCGCAGGCCGGAGATCGAGGGTCGCGCGGCGACGGCAAGCCTGCCTGCGCCGGCAAGCCCAAAAAGAAGAAGTTCTACGCCAGCAAGCCCAAGGGCAGATAAACCAAGTTGCGGTGGAATACGGACTGTTTTGCCTGGAATTAGGCAAATTTAGACCGTATTTCACCGCAACTCATATTGGGATGGTGGTTGGCGATCTAGCCTTGGGTGACCAGGCGATAGCCGATACCCACGTGCGTCTGGATATAGCGCGGATGCGCCGGATCGGACTCGATCTTCTTACGCAACGTGCCCATAAAGACACGAAGGCTCGCCAGGTCGCTCTTAGTTGCCGTGCCCCAAATCTCGTGCAGGATAAACTGGTGCGTCAGCACCTTGTCGGCGTTGTGCGCCAGCAGGCACAAGAGCTTGTACTCGATCGGCGTCAGATGCAGCTCCTCGCCATCCATCGTGGCGATGCCGGCATCAAAATCGATATGCAGCTCACCGGTATCGAACGAGCCCTCGGAGGCAACGCCGCCCGTTTGCGCATACGAAAGGCGCCTGAGCGTCGTGCGAATGCGCGCGAGCAGCTCCTCGACCGAAAACGGCTTGGTCAGGTAGTCGTCGGCACCGGCATCGAGTGCGCGAATCTTGTCCGCATCCTCGCTGCGCGCCGAGACCACAATGATCGGCATGCCCGACCATGCGCGCACCGACTCCACCACCTTGACGCCGTCCATATCGGGCAGGCCCAGATCGAGCAGCACAATACTCGGTGCCTGCGATGAGGCGGCGGCGATGGCGGCATGGGCGGTCTCCACGGCCATATGGCGCAAGCCGTGCGCCTCGAGCGCGGCAACGATAAGGTTGCGGACGGCGGGGTCGTCCTCAACGACCAAGATGAGCGGTTTCATGGCAGAGTTCGACACAGCGTTACTCCTTATCAAACGAAACGTCGGCGGCGGGAAGCCCAATCGTAAAGACCGAGCCGTGCGGGTCCGCCGCGGCAACCTCTATGCTACCGCCATGCGCCAACATAATGGATCGGCAGAGCGAAAGTCCCAAGCCCACGCTGCGATGGCTATCAGCCAAGCCATGGTTGACAGTGTAGAACGATTCAAAGATCCGGCCCTGCTCCTCGGGCGCAATACCGGGACCGTCATCGGCGACGGAACATGCCACCTGTCCATCGTTCGCCATAATCGAGATCACGATATGCGAGCCCGACGGCGTATAGGCAATAGCGTTGTTCACCAGGTTCACCACCAGCTGCACCATCAGGCGCGCATCGACGTTGACGAGCGCCGGCTCGTCGCACGGCACCACCTTAAGATCGTGCTCGCGTACAGCCGGATTCACGTGGCGCAGCGCCTCCTCGACGATATCGTCCATGAGCTCGAGCGTGGTCGACAGATGCATGCCGCCGCCCTCGAGCTTTGTGATGGCGAGCAAATTCTCGACGGTGGCGTTGAGCCATTGCGCATCCGCACGAATGGAAAGGAGCATGCCGCGGCGCGTCTGGCTATCGAGCACGGCCGTGCCGGTCGAACCCTGGTCGAGTAGCACGTCGGCATTGCCCGAAATGCTGGTAAGCGGTGTGCGCAGATCGTGCGAGATAGAGCGCAGCAGATTGGCGCGCAGCTGTTCGTTTTTGGCGAGCACCGCCGCCTCCTCGCGGGCCTCCATGGCGCGGGCGCGATCGAGTGCCAGCTCGCCTTCGCTCACGATGGCGTCGGCAAGTGTCCGTTCCTCGTGCGTCAGCACGTCGGGCTCGGCAACGATAGCCAGCACGCCCACCACCGAGGCGGGGTCGCCCGAGCGCACGAAGCTGTCGCCTGCGCAAACCGTCAGGTAGACGCCATAAAACGCCGAGCCGCCATAGGTGGCATCGAGCGGCGTTCCCACATAGGCGGACGCCGAGAGCCGCGGCGGCATCTGGGGCGTCAGCTGGTGCACCGGCGAGGCGTCACCCACGGCCGTGTACGTCGCACGCGGCAGCAAGTCATCATCGTCGGCGTCGGCGCTGTACCACACGACCGGACAGCCCGAAAGACGCGCCAGCTGCGTTGCCATGGCATGCACAATCTGCTGCTGATCGGAACACCGCTGCAGCATGCGGTTGGTCTCGAGCACCATATGCGTGCGACGGTCGCTGGCGGCAGCCTGTGCCAAGGCGCGGCGCAGGGCCAACGCAATCGAGCTCGACACAAGCGAGACCACAAACATGATGAAGAACATGCCGGGATAGACGCGGTCGATAAACGATAGCGAGCAGCGCGGGTCGACAAACAAGAAGTTGTAGAGCGCTACGGCGGCAGCCGAGCTCAGCAAGCAATACAGACGGCTCCAGGTAAAGAATGCGCACAGCTGCACGGCGAACACATAGACGATCATGATGCTCGGCGCGAGACCAGGATGGTCGAGAAGCGCACCCACAATCGTCGCCGCGACCAGCAGCCCCGCCGATACGCAGGCGTCATACAGAGGGCTGCGACGTGTCAGCGTTGTGCGCCGCCACCAAAAGTTATCGGCAATATCGCCGTCCGCACGGACATCCATCGGCACCCCGCCCCTCTCTTAAAAACAAAAACCACCACAGAGGGGACAGCACCTTTGTGGTGGTTTCCCTTGTGGTGGTTCCAAGTGTATAGCCTTTGCAGTCTGCGGTCGTTAGACAAACAGCACGTGCGCGAGCAGGGCGCACACTCCTGTCCATCGAAGGCCAACTCCATGCAACTTGTCGGCGACTACGGGCGCTCGTTGGGGGCCAGGCGCTGCATCTTGTTCACAGCCTTGAACTTGGTGAACAGCGGCACATACTCAAAGCTCACGTTGGAGTTCTCCAGGCCATACCAGCGCGCCGGCGTACCGGCAAAGCGGCGGATGATGTACTTGAGCGTGATGGCCGTGCGCTCGCTCGGCTCCACGTCACTCTCGGGCGCCAGGAGCTTGCGGATCATGACGAACTTAAACGTACCGATGTTGCCCGGATCCTTGTAGACCGAGTAGTCATGCATCTGCGGCGGCAGCTCGCCAGTGGCGGCCAGATCCTGAACAACCTGGCGCAGGTAGGCGTTCACGCGCTGGTTAACCTTGTAGCCCAGGTACAGATGCACGCGGAAAACATAGTCGGTGCCAAACGTCTCGACCGAATAGGCAAAGGTATGCGGTTCGTCCATGGTCTCGACGTTCACGAACCACCAGGCGCGGGCGCGCTTGGGATGCTTGTCCAGAATCGAGTAGACGATATCGCGGTCGATGTAGTCGGTATTGGTGTCCTTGGTCAGGTACACGATGTTGTCGCTCATAAGCTCATAGCGATCGTCGTCGCGCAGGCGCTTGAGCTGCGGCAGATAGCTGCGCAGCGGCAGCAGCGTAAACTGACGCCGCTCGACCGCCGTGCCGTTGTACCAGCACAGCATAACGCCCATGATGAGCATGGCCATAAGAATAGTGAAATAGCCACCGTGGAAAAATTTGGTGAGCGAACTCACAAAGAAGAAGCCCTCGAGCAAAAGGAAGAACGCAACGAAGATATACGGGACGACCTTAAGGCCGCGATCAACATGCAGGTAGAAGAAGAGCAGCAGCGTCGTGCACATCATGGTCAGGGTGATCGCCAAGCCGTAGGCGGCCTCCATGTGCGCCGAGCTCTGGAACAGCAGCACCACGATGACGCAGCCCACAAGCATGACGTTGTTGACCATGGGAATATAGAGCTGGCCCTTGGTCTCGGCAGGATAGAAGACCTGCATGTGCGGCATGAGGTCCAGGCGGCTGGCCTCGGACACCAACGAGAAAGCGCCGGTGATGAGCGCCTGCGAGGCAATGATGGCCGCGACGGTGGAAAGGCCGACGGCAAAGGGACGCAGGCCCGGGGTGAGCATCTGGTAGAAGGGGTTGAGGTCGGCGATACCCATGAGCTCCGGGTTGCCGGCGTTGTTGATAAGCCACGCGCCCTGGCCCATGTAGGACAGCAGCAAGCAGCACTTAACGAACGGCCAGGTTGCGTAGATGTTGCCGCGGCCCACGTGGCCCATGTCGGAATAAAGCGCCTCGGCGCCGGTGGTGGCGAGGAAGCAGCTGCCCAGAATCATGATGCCCGCATGGTTGTTGGGGCTCAACAAAAAGGCGATGCCGCGCACCGGGTTGAGGCACAGCAGCACGGCGGGGTGCTGGAAGACAAAGAACAGACCCGTGCCGCCCAGGAACAGGAACCACAGCGTCATGATGGGGCCAAAGGCGTGGCCGATCTTGGCCGTGCCGATGCGCTGCACCAAGAAGAGCGCAATGATGATGGCAAGCGTGATGGCCACGACGCGGGCCTGATCGTCGCCCAGCACGGCATGGACTGCCGGAATGGTGCGCAGGCCTTCGATAGCCGTAGTCACGGTAACGGCAGGCGTGAGGATGCCATCGGCGAGCAGCGCCGCGCCGCCCAGCATGGCGGGGATGATGAGCCATTTGCCGCAGCGCTTAACCAGGCTGTATAGAGCAAAGATGCCACCCTCGCCATGGTTGTCGGCGCGCAGCGAGATGAGCACGTACTTGACGGTCGTCAGCAGCGTGACCGTCCATACGACGAGCGAGAGCGCGCCGAGCACGAACTCCTCCGTGACGCTTCCGATGCCGCCGTTGCCGGCAACGAGCGCCTTGGTTACATACATGGGGCTGGTGCCGATATCGCCATACACCACGCCCAGCGTGACGAGCATCGCCGAGATGCTCACAGGAATCGCAGCGTGCGAGGCTGCCTCCTTGGCCTTTTGTTCCATAAGCCGGTTTCCTCCCAACTTTAACGTTCGAGGGGATTATAGATAATCACCCCATGTTTTAATGCACTGTTTTCCCAGCTAGATAAACATTTATACGGCCTTTAGGCCACCGCGGCGATATGGAATGTGACAAAGGGACTGTCCCTTTGTCACATTCGTCATTTTCCGAGCCAGTTTTTGAACCACCACTCCATGGATCGGCTCATCTCGGCCATAAAGGGGCTCGTGTGCTTGCGGGTGTAGATATCCACGACGCGCTCCCCCACCTCGCGGGCATGCGGACGGAACATCATGTCCATCTCGGCAACCTGCGCATCCATGGTCGCGGCATCGGCGCGGCGATAGCGCTCCTCGTGCACCAGGTTCACCACGGGATGCGCAATCGCCGGGCGCTCCTTGCGGGGCGTGCCGATGATGAGCATCGACAGCGGCATGGTATAGGGCGGCAAGTCCAGCAGCGCAGCAACTTCCTCGGCGTTCTCGACGACATCGCCGATATAGCAGCTCCCCAGCCCCAGGGCCTCGGCGGCGACCACGGCGTTTTGGGCAGCGATCACGGCATCCTGCGCCGCGATGGCAAAGTCGCCTAAACCCGGCGCGCGGCGGGGCGCCTTGCCCGTGCGCTCGACAAACTCGGGCTCAAAGCAACCCACGTGCTCAAACAGATCGATCCACTTGGCATAGTCGACCACAAATATAAGTGCCCAGGGCGCCTTGGCGATCATGGGCTGGTGGTCGCACAGGTCGGCCAGGCGATCGAGCGTTGTCTGCTCGCGGACACTCACGATGGAATACATCATCATGGCGCCTGCCGACGGCGCGCGGCTCGCCGCATGCAGAATCGCCGCCCGCTGCTCGTCGGTCACTGCTACGGGACGGTCGTTGTCATCGCGCGCAAAAGCGCGCGTGGACGAACGGTGCTCCAAAATGTCCAGCACCGCGTTGCCCGTGGTCTCGACCGGATAGCCGCCCGCGCCCATGCCAGCGCCCACGTCGCCCGCACTCGTCATACAAACCTGCTCGTTCATCGCCTCATCCTCGCCATTTCTTTAAGAAGCCTTTACGTTTCCGTGTAATTCCCGTCCATTATCGCGCAGGTCGCCACTACATTGCGCCACACCGCCACACATGCGCGCTAATATGGCTGGTTGTTGTGCGCAGCCCGCAAATGCAGTGCATATTTAGGTAACAATCGGGTAAACCCCCGCTTTCGTAGTTTTAAGTTTGTGAGGAGTCTCAGCATGTTCGCAGCCGCCATCTCGCTCGTCGGTCTTGCGGCGACCGTCTTCCTTGTCTTGCGCGAGGCCAAAGCCATTCGCGCGCAGTCGGGCACCGTTGCCAAGGGCGCTCTTGCCTGGAGCGTCGCCTTCGGTCTGTTCCAGGTCTTTTTGACCATTTGGGGTGCCATGGGCCTCGTCGCCCAAAACGAGCCGCTCGCCTTTGTGATGCTCATCCTGACCAACGCCATCCTCACCGGCTGCGCCTGGGCCAGCATCGCACGCGACCGCATCGCCCCGCGCGTCTTTGCGTTCGCCGCGCCCGACGCCCCCGCCCCCACCGGCAAGCTCGCCCGTCTGCGCGGCGCCTTTGTGGGCAAACCGCTCGTCGCCGCCGTGCTGTGCCTGCTGCTCGCCGGCGTCTTTGCGCTGCTGGGCATGGAGGTCTCGTCCAACCACGACTTTACCTGGGTCTACCCCCTGTGCATACTGCTCGAGTGGGCCATCATCACCACGCTCATGGTCGGCCTGTTCTTCCTGTTCCAGCGCCGCGGCGCAGCTCCCGCCGCCCTGGCCTTCGCCCTCTTTATCCTGGGCATTGCCGAGTTCTTCGTCATCACGTTTAAATCCATGCCCATCCAGCCGGGCGACCTTTCGGCCATCTCCACCGCCGCCGCGGTCGCCGGCAACGGCTACACCTACTCGATCTCGCTGTTCTGCGTGCTGTCCATGGGCTTTACCGCCATCGCCATGCTGCTATGCGAGTACGCCGGCCTGGTAGCACCGCACCGTCAGAAGGGCGCCGCCAACGCCAAGCGCATGCTGCTCACCAACCTGCTCGTGGCGGTGCTGTGCCTGGGCGGCGTGACCGCGCATGTCACGCTTATCGACTACTACAACACCCTCGGCATCACCGTCTACACCTGGCGCCCGCTCGAGAGCTACTGGCGCGAGGGTTATCTGCCTGCCTTTATTAGTGCGGCACAGTCCATCAAGCCGCCCAAACCCGCCAACTACTCCGCCGACGACGCCAAGGCAACGCTCAAAAAGTATGCCAAGGCCTATGACAAGTCCGATGCCGCCACAAGCGACGCCCGTACCGCCGCCCAAGAGCAGTTCGATAGCGAGAAGCCCACGGTCATCGCCATTATGAACGAGACCTTCTCGGATCTTTCGATCTATCAGGAGATGCACGCCGGCTACGAGGGCCCGCAGTACTTTAAGAACCTGTCCGACTGCCTCAGCCGCGGCAAGCTCTACGTGAGTGCCTACGGCGGCGGCACCGCCAATACCGAGTTTGAGTTTATGACCGGCAACTCCATGGCCAACCTGGGCTCGGGCGTGTACCCCTACACCATCTACAACATGGAAACGACCGGAAACCTGGCAGAGCAGTTCAAGTCGCTCGGATATTCCACAACGGCCATGCACCCCAACCACGCAACCAACTGGAACCGTGAGAACGTCTACAAGGACTTTGGCTTTGACCAGTTCCTGTCTATCAACGACTTCCAGGGAGCCGACACCTTGCGCGGCATGGTGACCGACCAGGCAACCTACGACAAAATCCTTGAGCTGCTCAACCAGAACGCCGACCCGCAGTTCATCTTTGACGTGACCATGCAGAACCACTCGGGCTACGATACGGGCCTGCTGCCGGCAGATAAGCAGATGCACCTGAACATCGACACGACCGATCTGGACGCCAAGACCATCGAGGACGGCACACTCTCCGATGTCGACGAGTACGTCTCGTGCATCGAGCAGTCCGACCAGGCGCTGCGCTACTTCCTCAATGCCCTGCGCAATCTCGACCGCAAGGTGGTCGTGGTGTTCTGGGGCGACCATCAGCCGTTCTTCCCGTCCAAGTTCAACGATAAGTGGTTTACCGGCGAGGACGACGCTACGCATCAGGAGCGCCTTTGGCAGACCGACTACATCATCTGGGCAAACTACGACGTTGCCGGCTGCGACCAGACGAGCGAGGTCGACGACCTGTCCACCAACTACCTGTCCACCCAGCTGATGCAGCTGATCGGCGCACCACTGACCGACTACCAGAAAGCGCACATGACGCTGCGCAAGTCGCTGCCCGCCATCAACTCGGTGGGCTACGAGGACGCTAGCCTGCGCTGGGCGCTCTCCTCCAACGTCACCGGCGAAGACGCCGTCGCCGCAGCGGCCACCAAGGCGCGCGAGGATTACGCCAAGATGCAGTACTACGAGATGTTCCGCGACGGCAAGAACGTGTACACCGAGCACCTCCAGACCGAGGCCAACGAGACCGACCCCAATCTGGCACCGGGTACGACCAAGATCAAGTAGCGGCGCATCTTACCTGGTTCGTCTGCCCGGCGGCGCGGAACGTAAGGTTCCCTGCTCGGACAGTCCTGCTCGCACGGAGAGCACATTAAGTGCTCTCCGGCTCGTGCGGAACCCGCGATGAACCTTACATTCCGCGTCGCCGGGCAGACGCCTCGGTGTTGAAGCGCGGCTTGTCATGGGGGCATCTGCAACATATATAAGATGAAGGCCACGTTACGTGGCCTTCTTTGTATCCGGAAAGCGTATCCCGGAATCTGCCTTCGGAATGGGACGCAGTTTCCGCTTGAGGGCCTGTTGGGAAAGCGCATCCCACTTCAAGAGTAAATTCCGGGTCGCACTTTCCGCTAAGGCTCTCAACCGGAAAGTACATCCCGTTCCAAGCCTTAATTCCGGGACACAGTTTCCGGACAGGGCGTAAAGCGGAAAGTGTATCCCAGTCTGCGCGCCGATTCCGGGACGCACTTTCCGAAACCCCGCCCATCTGGAAAGCCCGTCCCACGCTCAATACATCCAGCGAACGCATGCGAGCGTGTCGTCCAGGACGGGCTCGTCATCGGGGTGATGGAAAATGTCATCCCAAACGCTTGCCACGGTTGCGTCCGCGAGTGTCAAGAAAAAAGCCTCGAGAATTTCGAGGCTTACGCTTCTGTATTATTTCGCACGCACGACGGCGATAGACCTACTCGCCCAGCACGGCCTTCTTGGCGGCTGCCGCTATGTTGTCCAGATCTTCCTTGGTCGGATGGTCCTTCGCGGCAACCCAGTTGTCGAGTAGCATCTTAGCGCGGGCGTTGTCGGGATCTTGCTCGAGCATGGCCTCGTAGCGCTGCTTGACCGCAGGGCCCATCTTGCCCTGGCACATCGCCCAGCCTACAAGCTCGGCATCATTGGCCAAATTGGAGGTCACGCGATCGATAATCTGCTGATAATAGCTCTGGTCGGCGCCAAAACCGCAGGTGCCAAACAGGAAGACGCGCTTGCCGTGCAAGGTGGAGAGCAACGCCGCGACCGAAGGCGTGCACGCGCCCTTGTCACACCAAAAACCGACGAGCACCGTGTCGGCCGCGCAGGCGCCCTGCGCCTCGAGCGCAACCTGATCTGCATCCGCATCGTCGCTCAACGCCGCGGCATGGACAAACTCAACACCCGCAGCCTGCAGAGCGCGCTTGATCGCACCCGAAACCATCCTGGTATTGCCGCTCTTGCTGTTAACCACCAAAGAGCACGTCATAGTCACGCTGCCTCGTTTCCCCCAAAACTAAAGCCACTAATGCAATTTATTAGATGAATATCTTAATACCAACGTGACAGATGTAAACCACCTGCCGCTAATCGGTGGCCCCTACTGGGCAAACTGGCTGCGGTAAAGATCGGCATAGAAGCCGTCTGCCGCCAGCAGCTCGTCGTGTGTGCCGCGCTCGATAATCTCGCCGTCGCGCATCACCAGAATGCAGTCGGCGTTGCGAATGGTGCTCAGGCGGTGCGCCACCACAAAGCTTGTGCGACCGGCCATGAGCTCGTCGAATGCCGCCTGCACCTGCAGCTCGGTGCGGGTATCGATGCTCGAGGTCGCCTCGTCCAGCAGCAAGATCGCCGGGTCGGTGAGCATGACGCGCGCGATGCACAGCAGCTGTTTTTGACCCTGGCTAAACGTGCCGCCGTCCTCGCCAATCACCGTGTCGTAGCCCTGCGGCAGCTGCACGATAAACTTGTGCGCATGCGCGCGCTTGGCAGCTTCGATAACCTGCTCGCGCGTGGCATCGGGACAGCCGTAGGCGATGTTATCTGCCACCGTGCCCTCGAACAGCCACGTATCCTGCAACACCATGCCAAAGGCACGGCGCAAGCTTGCGCGCGTGTATTCACGCGAGGAACGGCCATCGACCGCAATGCGGCCGGCATCGATATCATAAAAACGCAGCAGCAAATTGATGAGCGTTGTCTTGCCACAGCCCGTAGGGCCGACCAGGGCAAAGCGCATGCCGGGCTTGGCCTCGATGCAGATATCCTGCAGCAGCTTGCGGTCGGACACGTAGCTAAAGTCCACATGCTCAAAGGCGACCTCGCCCTGCGGTGCGGCAAGCTCTACAGCGTCCGACGCGTCGGGCTCCTGCTCGCGCGCATCGAGCAGCGCAAACATGCGGCGCGCCGAGGCATACGCCGCCTGGATCTGCGTAATAACGTTGGTGACCTCGTTGAACGGCTTGGTGTACTGGTTAGCATAGGACAGGAAAATCTGCACGCCGCCCACCGTAAGCGCCGCCGGCACGCCCGTGATCACGCCCACGCAGCCGATCACAGCGACCACGGCATAGATGATGTTATTGATAAAGCGCGTGCCGGGGTTGGAGAGCGAACCCATAAACTGTGCACGCTCACCTGCCGTATAGAGCTCGGCGTTGAGCGCGTCAAAGCGCGCTTGGGCGTTCGGGCCGTAGGCAAATGCATCAACCAGCTTTTGCTCGCCCACATACTCCTCGATATGACCACCGAGCTGCCCTTGAATGCGCTGCTGTGCCGTAAAGCTCTTGTTGGAAAGCCTGGCGATGGCGCCGGCTGCAAAAATGGAAAGCGGCGTGACGAGCACCACCACGAGCGTCATGGTCAGGTTGATGGAAAGCATAAACGCGAGCGTGCCCACGATGGTGATAACGCCGGTGAAAAGCTGGGTAAAGCCCTGCAGCAGGCCATCGCCCACCTGATCGACATCGTTAACCACGCGGCTCATGAGGTCGCCGTGGGCGTGGCTGTCGATAAAGCTGAGCGGCATGCGGCTGAGCTTGTCGCTCGCCTCCACGCGCATGTCGCGCACCGTCTCGTAGGACAGGCGGTTTACGCAGTAGCCCTGCAGCCACTGAAAGGCCGCGGCCCCCACCACGACGAGCGCGAGTCTGGTAACGAGCGGCAGCAGCGCATCGAAGTCCACCTGCCCGGCGGCGACAATCAGGTCGATGCCCTCGCCGACGAGGATGGGCGTGTAGAGCTGCAAGATCACCGAAGCGGCGGCACTCACAAACGACGCTACAAACGAAATGCGGTGCGGACGAACATAGCCCAGCAGGCGGCGAGTTACCGCGCCCACGGGATAGCGCTCGGGATCGCCGGGCTGGCGCGGACCGTCGCCCAGGTCGTTGAGGTTATCGTTGCCGGACACGTTGGCCGTCATCGTGGCGACCGAACCGGAGGATGTGTAGGGATTCATTTAGCAGCCCTCCTTTGCGCAGACGGATGCGGGGGCGGTCGGGGCGCCTGGGACGGGCGCGGGGCTTGGAGCGGGCGTGGGCGCCGTACTCCTCTGCTGACCCTCGAGCTCCTCGCGGCGAAGCTGCGACTGGCAAATCTCTCGGTAGAGCTGGCAGCTTGCATACAGCTCATCGTGCGTGCCCAGGCCCGCGACCGAGCCGTGGTCGAGTACGCAAATCACGTCGACGTCGCGCACGGTCGAGACGCGCTGGCTCACGATGATGGTCGTCAGCGGCAGCCCGCCCTCGGCGGCACCGCGCATGCTGCGCTCGCGGATGGCGTGGCGAAGCGTCGCATCGGTCTTAAAGTCGAGCGCCGAGGCGGAGTCATCCATGATCAGGATCTGCGGAGAGCCCACCAGGGCACGTGCGATGGTCAGGCGCTGGCGCTGGCCACCGCTAAAGTTCTTGCCGCCCGCCTCGACCGGGGCGTCGAGCCCCTGCGGCTTGTTGCGCACAAACTCGCTGGCCTGCGCCATATCGAGCGCCGCCCAAAGCTCCTCGTCGGTTGCCGCCTCGTCGCGCCAGGTCAAGTTGCTGCGGATAGTGCCGCTCACCAGCGATGCACGTTGCGGAACGGTCGCAACCACACGGCGCAGCTGGTCGAGCGGCCAGGTGCGCACGTCGGCGCCCATCACGCTCACGCTGCCGGTGCTCGCATCGTACAGGCGTGGGATAAGCGAGACGAGTGTGGACTTTCCGCTACCCGTGCCACCGATAATGCCGAGCGTTTTGCCCAGCGGCAGTTCCAGGGTCACATCGTTGACGGCGTTGGCAGCGCCGGCGCCAAACGAAAAGCTCGCATGGTCAAAGCTCAGTGCGGGAACCGGAACAGCGCCACCCGCCAGTTCGCTCGGCTTGGGCAGCGCGACCGGCTGATTGCCCTCGTCGGTGATGCTCGGCTCACAATTGAGCACCTCGTTGATGCGCGACGCGCTGGCGCTCGCCTTGGTAAAGACCACGACCAGGTTGGCGACGTACACGATGGAGGTGAGCGTCTGCGTCATGTAGTTGACGAACGCCATGACCTGGCCCTGCGTAAGCTCACCCACGTTGACCTGGATGCCGCCCACCCACAGGATGGCGCACACGCCCAGGTTCATCATCAAAAACGTGACGGGGTTAAGGATTGATGAGAGCTTGCCCACCGCGATGGCAACATGCGCCTGCTCATCGGCGGCTAGGGCAAAACGCTCGCGCTCGTGGTCTTCGCGCACAAACGCGCGGACCACGCGGGCACCCGAAAGCCCCTCGCGGCAGACAAGCGCGATGCGGTCGAGCTTTGCCTGCAGCTGCTTGTAGTACGGAATGCAGCGCGCCATGACAAACCAAAACACCAAGCCGATGGCAGGCGTGCAGATCAAGAAAATCACACCGAGCTTAAGGTCGATGGCAAGGGCCGCGCACATGGAGCCCACCGCCAAAAAGGGCCAGCGGATGAGCATGCGCACGCCCAGCGCCACGGCAAGCTGCACCTGGTTGACGTCGTTGGTGATGCGCGTGATGAGCGACGGCGTGCCAAAGCGGTCGAGCTCGGCATAGCTCAGCTTATTGATGTGCTGGTAGAGTGCGCCGCGAATGTCGGTGCCCATGCCCTGCGAGGTGAGCGCCGCCATCTTTTGGCAGACGAGCGTAAACGAGATGCCGATCACAGCCATGGCGGCGAGCACCATACCGTAGTGGACGACGGCGTTGACATCGCGTGCGCCAATACCCTTATCGATCATCTGGGCAATCACGAGCGGCGTAAGTAGGTCAAAAATCACTTCGATCAACTTACACGCAGGGCCAATCACCATATACCGGCGAAACTTACCACCAAAACGCCTGAGCAGCTCAATCATAAAAAGGCGCTCCCCATCATCATCTCTCTTCAATCTGATTCATGATAGTACGGCGAGCCCTGGAGATGCGTAAGCAACTCGTTACAGATGTAAGGGCGACGGTCACTAGCGCCCAAGGCATGTAGCAGCCGATGTTTTGGCAACGCCAGCGAGCGCCGCAAGACACGGGATTGAGTTGTTCAGATAAATGCGCCCTCTACGGGTGATTTTTGGACGAAGTGGTCCCGGTGCCGGCGGGCTGTTTGGTAGTCGAGCGATCCCGCAGGCAAAGCCGAGGACCAGCGAGACACCAAACAGCCCGCCGGCACCGGGACCGCATCGCGGCACCAAAAAGCGCCCGTGCGCTCGATGGATTCGGATGCCCGACAGAGGCTCCTTATGGCTGCTTCCTTCCGGACCTGACCAGATTCGGAACATGTCGTCATCCGAACCCATCGAGCGCGCTTGGCGCTCGGTATATATTACCCGCTCCCGTCCAGCAGAGCAAGATGCCCCGCGGTCAAAGGGAAAACCACATGAGTGCACGGCAACAAAAAGGCGCGGTCGCAAGTATGCGACCGCGCCTCATCAGTTGCTTCGCAGAGAGCATTCAAGCGTTGCGTAAGCGCTGGGAAGCGAAACATCGTTCGACGTCAACGCCGTTAGTGATTACGGCGCTTGAGGATAATGCCGGCAACGCAAACGGCTGCACCGGCTACGACCAGCCCAATGACAGGCAGAATTGAGAAGGTATCACCCGTCATCGGCATGGTGCCCTTCTCGCTCTTCGTCGTCTTGACGGGCTTCTTATCGTTCGGCTTAGTGGGTTTAACCTCGGGCTCGGGCTTAGGCTCGGGAGCAGCAACCGTGTAGGTAACCGTCGGAACCGGGAACTTATACGCATCACCGCGCATGCCGTTGCCGTCAATAGGCTGCAGGATTGCACTCTCGTTGACGTTAAGGGTATGGGTACCGGGCTCGGTGGGCACATTGACCAGGCGCTCGCTGTACTCGAGCACGACGGGCTTGCTCGGAGATGCAGCCTCGTTCAGCGTAAGCTTGAGCATCTCCTGGTCGCCATTCACGTAGTCCAAGGTGAACCTATAGGAGCCGTCCTCACGCTTGCCGAAGCCATAGGACCCGTCGCCGATCTTTACGGGGGCAAGCTTCTCGCCGTTGGCGGTCAGGCTGATCTTGGCAGGGTCGTTGATGAAGTCAAAATCAGCGCCAATAAAGTCCTCGACCGTCGAGCCGGCGGCAATCTTGTCAACAAGCTTAGCCTTGATATCGGCAAAGTCGGTGTCGAGCTGGCTACTGTTGGAATTCCTGGTGAGGTACTGCAGGAATACCTGGCCATCAAAGTCGGCGGCGTTCTTGTAGTAGACGTTCATGTCGTAGCCAGCGTTGACCATCGATTGGAACGTGTCGTCCGTGCTCCAGAACGCGACGTCAATGTTGCACGGCGCGTTCACATCGACGGGGATGGGGTTCGTGGTGCCGTTATTGCGGGCGTCGTCGGTGTACTCGTAGTCGTACTGAGCCCAGTTCTTGTCAGAGTTCTCGTACTGGTCGCGATAGTACTTAAGATACTCGCCGAGCTTCTCGGGGCTCTTCATGGCCTGCGAGAAAATGAAGTTAGAGCCGTCGGAGAACTTCTTCCAGTCGTTCTTGAGATTGTACTCGCGAGACTGCCACTCCCAGATACCGCCCATTTTGTTCGATCCATAGGGGTATGCAGCGTGGGTCTCTGGATTCGTCTGCTTGGTTGGATCGCCAAACGACCTCGTATACGGTTTGGTATAATCGCCGTTCTTGCAGTAAAGGTAGGTTGCACCGTCACTAATAAGGATCACGTGCTTGTTCTCGGCCTTAACGGCAGTATCCGCGTCGAGGATGCTCTTTGCGGCAAGAAGGCCAGCGTCCATGTTAGTGCCCGAATGCAGGCTGGAGTTCATTGCGTTCAGGATGTCATTATACCCCGTGACGACGTCGGTCAGCGGCTGCTGGATGTTACCGACCCTGTTGAAGAGGACTACGCCCACCTTGATGTCCAGACCATCAGCCTTGGCTTTCTGGCTAATTTGCTCCAAGAATTCTTTGGCTTGTTTGTAAATGTCCGTCTGCGCGGAAGCGCCCGACTTATCGAGCACAAACACAACGTCGGACGGCTCGGCCTCGCGCTTGCCCGGGAACGAAAGCGTAACCTTCGTCTCCAGATTCTCGTCAAGCTCGGTCGCCGTCTTCTGGTTCTGCTCTAACGTGGACGATTGACCGGCGCCCCCCCGCGGCATCGTCTGCGAATGACATGGTCGCCGGAGTGGCCATGCCTAACGTCAGCGCCAACACCGCGCCAACCGTAACCGCGCGCTTAAGCGTATTTCCCAATCTGTGCATCCTAGCCCCTTTCATGTAATTTCCGTTTGCGGACAGGCGCATACGACACCAGTGATACAGCAATAGTATAGACCGTAAAATGCCAACGCAATTAACATATATTTACAAATAACGAGCTGGACAGGCAAATCAGATTTGATATTTATATCTATATGCGACCAAGATCGTATGCTCGGGCAGCCTCCTCGCCTGCGCACGCCAAATTGGCTACAGCCTCCTGCATGCCAAGCGCCTCCTCAAGGCTCATGGGCTTGCGGCATATCGGCAGTACTAGGTCGATACCCTGCTCATACACTACATCCAAGTTGTCCGCACGACCGCCCACGACGGCGGCTACCGACTTGCCATATCGCTTCGCACGACGGGCCACGCCCACCGGCGCCTTACCGGCGGCGGATTGCTCGTCCATATTACCCTCGCCCGTTATGACCAGGTCGGCATCGCGAACGCACTCGTCAAACCCAATCAAATCGAGCACCGTCTCCACGCCCGAGCGCAGCTCCGCACCGAGCGCCAGCAGCGCGGCACCCAAGCCGCCGGCGGCACCGGCACCGGGCACACCAAGCACCGAGCCAAATGACCGTGCACCCTCGGGCGCGCGCAGAAGCTTCTGGGCTCGCATCTCGAAAATCGCCGCATCGAGCAGACGACCGTAGCCGACCATCCAGCCGTCGTACCCGCGCAGCGCCTCGACGTCACCCGTCGGCAGACCCTTCTGTCCACCGAACACCGCAAGCGCGCCGCGACGCCCCACGAGTGGGTTCTCGACATCGGAGAGCACCACGACACGCACGCCGCCCAGTACCTCAAGCGCCGACGCCAAATCAACGCTCGCTACCTGCTCAAGGCCCGCAAGACCGGGGGCGACATCGCAGCCCTGATCATCGACCACACGCGCGCCCAGCGCCTGCAGCATACCGGCGCCGCCATCGTTGGTAGCGCTGCCGCCCAAGCCAATATAGATAGTCTTTGCCCCAGCACGGACCGCGCGAAGCATGAGCTCGCCCACGCCATAGGTCGAAGCCGCAAGCGCCGCCGATTCCGTGCAGGGCGAATACCCAATACCCGCCGCCTCGGCCATCTCAACTAAAGCCGACTCGTGCTCGCCGTCCACCAGCATCCGGGCAGACACGCGGTCGCCCAAGGGGCCTGCAACCTCGCAGGTCACAAGCTCGCCGCCGCGCGCGGCGACGGCATCGAGCGTTCCCTCGCCACCATCTGCCAGCGGCAAAGCGCTCAGCTCGGCATCGGGCCACACCTGGCACACGCCTTCGGCAACGGCCGCCTCCGCCTGCGCGCTCGAAACGCTGCCCTTAAAGGAGTCGATCGCCAGCAGCACACGGCGGGGCCGGCGCTGCACAGGACCAAAGTGGAGTGTCTCGTCGGCGAGATCCCCAACACCCGCAAGTGCCTCGGCATGGACGGCATGCGCCTCAAGGCTTAGACCGCAGCCGCACGCGGCGCCACCCACACCGCGCAAACCGGCAAAATAGCTGCTCAGTACCCTGCGACACTCGTCTGCCAGCACGCCGGCGGTCACATTAAACCGATGGTTCAGGCGCGAATCGGCATTGAGGTCATACAGCGAGCCCACCGCGCCCGCCTTGGCATCGGCCGCACCATACACGCAACGCCCCACGCGCGCGTTAACCATAAGCCCCGCGCACATGCAGCAGGGTTCGAGCGTCACGTAGACCGTACAATCGGAAAGGCGCCAACGCCCAAGCGTCTGAGCGGCGGCGCACAGGGCCAAAAACTCGGCATGTGCCGAAGGGTCCTGGTCGAGCTCACGGCGATTATGCGCCCTCGCGACAATCTCGCCCGCACGCACCACCACAGCACCAATCGGCACCTCGCCCACTGTCGCAGCGGCGCGCGCCTCCGCCAGCGCCTCGCGCATGAACTTCTCGTCGATTTCGGTGATCGTCATCGTTCGCCTTCCCTGTTGCAAATTCAAAACGATGCTATCATTACGACTCACGGAGAGATGGCAGAGCGGTTGAATGCGGCGGTCTTGAAAACCGTTGAGCGCGAGAGCGTTCCGGGGGTTCGAATCCCCCTCTCTCCGCCACCTTAGTGATTCACCGGCGTCATGGTGCGCTCAAACAGCGCATCGACCACGTCGGCCATCTCGGGTCGACGCTCAAGATCGTGGCCCGATTCCCACCAATTTGTGAACACTCGAATAATGCCACCGGCGATAAATTCCGATGTCGTCTCGAGCGAAACGGGCGCCAGGGCGTCTTCGGCAAGCGAGCTCATCACGCGCTCACGGATGGAATGCGCGATGCGGTCGCAAATCATGCCGGTCAGCATGCCCGACATGCTGCTCGCCAAAAGGTTATCCATGAGCTTCTCATGCGCCAGTACCATATTCATGGCATCGTCAAAGACCTCATGGCGAAGCGCCTGTACATCCACAAGCGGCTCCGCGTCCACTGCGTCGGTCTGGTTTTGCGGCAAGCCCGTCATAAGCTCATCGATATAGAAGGCAAAGTAATCGTTTTTATCGCGAAAATGCTTATAGAACGTCGTGCGGCGAATCAGGGCCCGGTCGCAAAGCATGGCAACCGTCAAATCCTCAAACCGATGCTCTTCCAAAAGCTCGGTAAAGGCGTCGAACAGGGCACGATAGGTTTTCTTGATGCGAAGGTCCATCCGTATCGCCATCCTCAAGGCGTAGACAGCATTCCGTAATTTGTCGCATATCTTACACCTGTACCACCCGTTCGATATTGGCGCCCCCTCCCTGGTTGAAACAAAACGCTTACCGGAAAGTTCGGCACCGCCAAAGGTTGCGGGTATACTAGATACGTTATACCAACAACGGCCGGCGCAAAACGCCGCTGCCATTCGAAACGGAGACATCATGCTTCCCGTCATCATCGGTATCGTTGTTGTCGTTGTGATCGTCTGCGCCATCGCTGGCATCTACAACAACATGGTTACCAAGCGCAATCGTATCGATAACGCCTGGCAGAACATCGACACGCAGCTGCAGCGCCGCAACGACCTGATCCCCAACCTGGTCGAGACCGTCAAGGGCTACGCCAAGCACGAGCAGGACACGCTCGCCGCCGTGATCAACGCGCGCAACACCGCCGTAAGCGCCACCACCCCCGAGGCCAAAATGGAAGCCGACAACGTGCTGACCGGTGCACTGCGCCAGCTCTTTGCCGTGGCCGAGGCCTACCCCGACCTTAAGGCGAACACCAACTTTATGCAGCTCCAGGCTACGCTCGAGGACACCGAGAACAAGGTGAGCTACGCGCGCCAGAGCTACAACGACTGCGTGCTCAGCTACAACAACGCCATCCAGACGTTCCCGGCCGTTATCTTTGCCGGCATCTTCCAGTTTAAGGAGCGCCAGGGCTTCGAGGCAGTTGAAGCCGCCCGCCAGGCCCCGACCGTCAAGTTCTAACAAGTTGGCAACGCATCCTGAATCGGCTATATACATAAACCGCATAAACCGTCCCGTCGAATGCATACTTCGGCGGGACGGTTGCTTTTTGCCCACAGGTACCCCAGAGGGCGGCGTGCAAATTTTGGAGTTTTCAGCATCCTGGAGCCCAAAGGAACAGGAATGGGCCCACAAAACCGCGTTGAAAACCCTGATTCTGAGCCCTCAGCACCTCAGGGATCACTCATTTTCTACAGGATGCGGCTCACGGCGCCTGACTTTCGCCCAAAATCCCGTATGCATGCGCACCCGGCTGCTGAAAACTCCCAAAAATGTACGCCCCGTCCCACCCCAGGCGAGCGGCAACCGGAAAACCGCGCACGCACCTCTTCCTGGTGCGCGGTTTTCCTACAGAACTGCGCGGGGTCACTAGGGCCAAGCTCCTTATGGAGCCCACACCCAGGCGCACTCCGCAGGATGAAAGAACCCCCGCCGCACGTAGTGCGCAGCGGGGGTTCTTTCATGTCCGAGGACGCGCCGGAAAGGAAGGTCGCCCTCGGGCCGAACGTACAAGACAGCTTACGCGACGGTGTAAACCCAGTTGTGCTTATCCTCGACAGCACCAGACTGAATACCAGTCAGGGTCTCGCGAAGTTTCTTCATAACAGGGCCGATCTCGGTGCAGCCAGCCGGGAAGGTCACGGTCTCGTCGGCACCATATACCTTGTTGTCAATCTCGCCGACCGGGGAGATAACAGCAGCGGTGCCGCACAGACCGCACTCGACAAAGGTGCCGGCCTTGACCTCGGCCCACTCGACGGGACGCTGATCAACGGTCATGCCCAGGTCCTGAGCGACCTGAACGAGCGAGCGACGGGTGATGGAGGGCAGGATCGAGTCGGTGTGCGACTGCGGAACGACGAGGGTGCCGTCCTCTTTCACGAACAGGACGTTGGCGCCACCGGTCTCCTCGACATAGGTGCGAGACTCGGAGTCAAGATACAGGTTCTCGGCATAGCCCTCGCGATGGGCCTCCATCGTGGGCTTGAGAGACATGGCGTAGTTCAGGCCGGCCTTGATGTTGCCGGTGCCATGCGGGGCTGCACGGTCATACTCGGAAACGCGCAGCTTAACGGGCTTAAGGCCGCCCTTAAAGTACGGACCGACCGGAGTCACGAGAATGCGGAACGTGTACTCAGGAGCAGGAGCCACGCCAATCACGTCACCAGAGCCAATCATAAACGGACGCACGTACAGGGTCGCACCGGAGCCGAAAGGCGGAACCCAGGCGGCGTTGGCAGAAACGACCTGCTTGACGGCCTCAACGAACTTGTCCTTGGGGAACGGGGGCATCTCGAGGCGCTGGGCAGAGTTATACATGCGCTCAGCGTTCATGTCGGGACGGAAGCAGACGATGCTGCCATCCTCGGCGGTGTAGGCCTTCAGGCCCTCAAAGACCTCCTGGCAGTAATGGAAGATGCCGCCGCACTCGGAGACATGCATGGTGTGATCGGTGGTCAGGCCGCCCTCGTCCCACTCGCCATCCTTCCAATGAGCCTCGTAGCTGTAATCGGTCTTCATGTAGCCAAAGCCGAGGCTACCCCAATCGATATCCTTCTTCTCGACAGTCATATGTCGCTCCTTACATACACAGTTGCATACTCGCGAACCCGCACGCAAGGACCGAGGCCGACCGTGTCGCAACGTCGCACGCCCGGAGCGTAGAGCCGGACGGGACACGCGGGCAACATCGAAGCCGATGGCACGTCGATTCGCATGGACGAGATTGTACTCCCCGCGCGCGTCGGATAAAACGTTTTTCTTTAACTAAGTAAAGTATTTTCATTTGCTTCGGAATTCACCAGGGTCAATAGGCGTCCTCCAAGCCGCGGCGTCCACTCGCCCCATGCGCCCCGCGACCGCCCTATCGATATACTCTAAGTCGAGACGATGATTGGAGCCCCCTTGGCAACTCAGAACAAACGCGAACACTTGACGGAAGACCTGCTCAAGCGGCTGTTGGCCAGTTCGAGCATCGACGCCTATCTGGACGAAGGCGAAACCGTCGACCAAACGCTTCCCTCGTACTTGCGCTGCCTCATCGACGAGCGCCGCATCAAGCGCTCGGACGTCGCACGCAACTCGGGCCTTAACCCGACCGTTGTGTACGACATCTTTGCCGGCAAAAGCCGCCCTGGCCGCGACCACGCCATCATGTTGGCACTCGGTATCGGCTGCACGCTTCGAGAGACGCAGCGCCTTCTGAGACTCGATAGCGTCGCCGAGCTTTGGTGCAAGGATCGCCGCGACGCCATCGTCATCTGGTGCATCGAACGCGGCATGAGCCGAGCGTGCACCGACGACGAGCTCTACCGCCTGGGTGAAAAAACGCTTCTGGGAACCAACCCACTCAAATAAACGCCACGTCCGCGCGAGCCCCGCGGCTCTATCGTCTCCATACGCGATTCAGTTGCCAACTGAACAAACAGAACAATCGTTGGCATATTATTTTTGGGGCATTTGCCCAGCTACCATGAAGGGAGGACGGCTTGAACGACAACCAACTCATGCATGCCATGAGCCTTGACGACACCTATCGCGTCGAGCAGGTGCTCGCACGCGGCGAAGACGGCATTACCGAACTCGTCACGATTGACGGAGCCGGTCCCTTCGTGCGAAAGAAGATTCGACAGGAGCTTGCCCGCCGCAATGTATGGTCGGCACTCACAGAATGCAGCTCGCCCCGCCTTCCCCGCGTCGAGGCGACCTACGAACTACCCGAGCACTTTGTTGTCGTCTACGACTTTGTGCCGGGTCGGCCGCTTTCCAAAGTTATCGAAACCGATGGGCCGTTGACGCCGGAAGAGACGACATCGCTTGGCATCGAGCTTTGCGAGGCGGCCGAGGAGCTCCACAGACACGGTATCGTCCACCGTGACA
This sequence comes from Collinsella sp. LCP19S3_A6, assembly GCF_052122015.1. NCBI lineage: Bacteria > Bacillati > Actinomycetota > Coriobacteriia > Coriobacteriales > Coriobacteriaceae > Collinsella > Collinsella sp. LCP19S3_A6. Next base: position 49,397 of record NZ_JBQKDD010000006.1, on the reverse strand, counting down.
TTTCCCCCAACAATATCGTGGTTGCCGCGAACGGCGCGCACCTCATCGACCTCGGTATTGCCCGCATGCGCGTCGAAGGGGCAAGCAAGGACACGACTTCCCTCGGAACTTGGGGGTTCGCCTCGCCCGAACAATACGGCTTTGCCCAGACCGATGCGCGAAGTGATGTCTACTCCATCGGACGCGTTCTTGGCTTTGCGCTTACGGGTGTCCGGCCCGATGACGAGGCTTACGAGCAGATTCTTAAGAAGAATCTTGATAATGCACCCGCGACGCTCGCCCATGCCATCACGTGCGCCTGCTCGTTTGAGCCAAGCGCGCGATTTCAGTCTGCAGCAGAGATGGCAGGGGCGCTCGCCGGCTTGTCTCGACCGGGAAACGACAGGGCATCTTCTGGCACAGATGGGCATGCCGACCATGCCCAAATGGCAGCGGGTACGCATGCGCCTAAGCGCAATCCAGACAAAAGCAGGACGCGGACCTTTGGCGGCTTGTTGCTAAAACTGGCACTCGTCACCGCGATGCTTGCCGGGCTGATGGCAGTCGGCGCGATTGCCATCTCGACATTCCACGCCGACCGAGAAAGCAACAACGGGCCCACGTCCTCATCGCAAGCCGGCCAGTCTGATGGCGTTTCGACATCCAAAAAAGCAAATTCGGCAAGCAATACCAACCGTTTATCCGCCGAGCTCTCGATTGCGGAATCAGGCTGGTCGGTTGATGGGCACGGGTACGTCCATTTTGGCATCGGCCTTAAAAACTCCGTCGGCCCTGCCGCTATCGCATTTCCCACCATTAAGGTCTCCGGATACGATGCGGACGATAACCTGATCTTTACGGATGAGAAAACCTACAGCGCCATCGAGCCCGGCCAGACCGTCTACTTTGGCGATCAGACGGGAAATGGCACCGCTCCCGCGCGCGTTGAGTTCGAGGCAGTCACACCCAGCGGCGTTGCACTTGCCACCGCCACCGAAGCGCCGGTGTACGAATTTTTCGATAGTACCGAATCCGCTGGGACAGACGGCATGCAGTCATTCTTGGCAAAGCTCAAACTCCAAAGCGCCCCGAGCGGCTTTGATAAGACCCAGGTGTTCCTATCGGCCATCCTGCGCGACAAGCAGGGCAACATCGTTGCTGGCTATAACAACTTTTCCGACTGCCCCGCCGTCGGTTCCACGACCCCCGTTTCGGTCGATGTCCACAATCCGCCCCCGCACGCAAGCTGCGATATCTACGCCGCCCAGTGGTAGAACCGGAGGGCACCGCGAATAATTCCGCAGCACAAAGAAGGACCGGCATCGCGCCGGCCCTTCCATACTTCTACAGCCCTAGAATCTCACGCTTCTTGGCATCAAACTCCTCTTGCGTCAAAATCCCGGCATCGAGAAGCTCTTTGAATTTCTTAACGGCCTCTATTTGATCCTCAAGCGTCCGAGCGGACTCGGCACCACCCCCTGGCGCCTCCTTGGGCTCCGTCGTATCCGGCGTACAGACCGCACCCGCGCCGCCTTCTACAGAAGCGTTACGGGGGTTGAGCATTCCCGCCAGCCCCATGCCGAGCACCATGCCTCCCGCGGCGCCAAACCCGTTCTCGCGTACGCCCTCGGCAATCATCTGCTGAGCCGCCACATCGGCTGCCTGCTTAGAAACCCCCTCGTAAGCGCTAACATCCAGCTTCTTTTTCGCATAGCTCTTGATAAGCTCGCGCGATTCATCGGAGAATTCAATGTTTTCGATGGCGACTTGCACAAGCTTGATGCCAAAGCGATCTTGCCATGACCCCGCGTTATCGCCCTCGTCCAGGATCATATGGCGAATTTCGTTGACGTGTGACGGCAGCTGCGAAATTCGGACCTCGGACGACATGGCATTCGTGGCCACGATGAGCGAAGCCAGAAACTCTGCAATCAGCATGCTCCGTGCGCGCGGGTCGTCAAACGAATAGCTATAGACGTTCGCAGGAAGAAAATTCCTGATAAAACGCTCGGCATCCACCACCTGCAGCGACAGCTGACCATACGCGAAGACCTCAAGATCCGCGCCGTAAAACAAGTCGTTATACGCAAGCGGTCCACGCGTGCCAAACCTGATGCCGCGGATTTCGCGCAGATTGACAAACGCCACACGCTTCTGCGACGGTGACATACCCGCATAGCCGACGCGACGCGCCGCCTGTCCGAGGACCATTTTGAGGACGCCTTGCTCCTCACGGTCGTGGTCATCAAAAACCGAAGCCTCGCCGTCGCGATACTCAAAACCGCCCGGCTCCGTTATAACTTGCTCGATGCCCGCCTGACTAAAAATAAACGCCGCGGTGTTCTCGGGAACAAAAATGAGCGAGCCGTTGGACAGAACGTCACTCGATCCGTAGTTTCCGCCACGCCCGTTTTGCCCAACCTTACGCACCCCCGGGGCGACAACAACGTGCTCGTCAAAATGACTGGCAGTGACAATATCTTTCCATTGATCGGCAAGGACGCCGCCAAGCGAGTCAATCGCAACATTTACAATACCCACGATTACCTCACCCTACAGCACAAACTTGGTATCGCAGTACGAACAAACAACGCCTTGGCCTTTGCGCCCCGCGACGGGCGCATGGCATCCGGGACACTTTGCTGTCACCTTTGCGGCCATCTTCTCGGCATGAGGCTTTTGCGCCTTCAGAGAAGCACCCAAGGCACTGCCAATGGAGTCGCCAACTGCCCCGACAACGCCCACGGCACCGTCTACAAAATCTGCAATCTCTGCCGCCGTACCCGAGGGAAGCTCTGAAGTATCGATGGCATCGATGTTGCCCGCCGCCGCGCGGCGCACGCTTTCGGCCCAACGGTCGGCAAGGCGCTTGCGCCTTCGGTAAAGCTCACGGTAATGGTCTCCTCCGAAAATGCGACTCGCAGCACCGGCGTACTATTCACGCGTGCGGCGATAGCCTGGGGGACATCCGTCGAGCACAGAATCGAATCGAGCGGGCAGCGCTTGAGATAGCGTCGAGTTTTAAACAGCCCCTCGGAGACCGTTGCGACCAAGATTAGATTCATATTTGTAAGAACGATCTCATCGAGAGCCTCGCTACCAGAGCCAACGCCCAAGCGCACATTCGAGGTCTGCATGATGATGAGTTCGCCGGGTGCCAGATTGTACTCGTCCACGCCGCCATCCCCCGTCCAACGTTTTCCTCCCATCCTAAACACCGGGCAAATAATTTCATCAGCTGCCAACTGAATTTCTCACCAGATTCAGTTGGCAGCTGATGAAATCCCCGCAGCCCACAGCCACAATTCGAAGCAGTGTCATCCATATCGAGGGAAGGAACAACTATGGATTGGGAAGCTTCGGGCAGCAGGGATAATGGCGTCCCCCAAACGGTGTCGACGCCTGACGGCAAGCCGCCCAAAGGTAAGAAAAAATGGCCGATCGTTCTGGCAGTGCTCGTTATCCTGATTATCGCGGCACGCATCAGCTCCTGTGTGGGCGGCTGCAGTTCTTCGGGCCCCTCAAAAACCGTCGAAACATTCACCTGGCCCAGCAGCGGTCTCGCGACCGAACTGCCCAAGCCCAAGACAAACAAGGGCGAGATATACGAGAACAGCTCCGAATCTTTCTCGGCAACGCTGAAAGAAGTCTCACAAGCCGACTACGATAGCTACGTCGAAGCTTGCAAAGAAGCCGGCTATACCGATTTCTCGGGCGAAGGCACTGATGATTTTGAGGCAACGGCACCCAGCGGAGCAAAACTGACCTTGTCCTACTACAGCAGCTCAAAGTCCCTCGACATCGAGCTCGAGAAGCCGCAGGACAGCAGCGAGCAGACAGGCGCAGCCAACGATACCGCTGCGGCAGCCGCTGATTCGCAGACCGAAACCGCACCGGCCGCATCCTCTTCTGACTTCCGTGCCATGATGGACGGCTACGAACAGTTTATGAACAGCTACGTCGAGTTCATGAAGAAGTACGAATCGTCCGACGACACCGCTTCGATGCTTGCCGACTACGGATCGATGATGCAGCAGTACAGCGATTGGTCGCAGAAATTTGACAGCGTCGATGAAAGCTCGCTGTCCGCCGAGGATCAGGCTTACTATCTCGAGGTCCAGGGGCGCGTTCTGCAGAAGCTGAGCGAGGTCCAATAGCCTCGCACTTAACGCCACATATCGTTCCCACAACAAAAAAGACCCGTCATCCAAGTGGCGGGTCTTTTTGCACCAATCGGTTTTAGACGCCTACGCGTTCTGTTTGCCCAGCTTAGCCTTAACCAGGCCGACTACAGTCGGGATGATCGACACGGCTACGATGCCAATGATCAGCAACTCAAAGTGCTCCTGCACAAAGGGGATGCCACCAAAGAAGTAGCCCAGCAGTGTAAAGACCGTCGACCAGGTAATGCCGCCCAGCACGTTGTAGATGACAAAGTTGCGCCAGTGCATGCCGCCCATGCCGGCAATGAAGGGCACAAAGGTGCGGATAAACGGGAAGAAGCGGCCGAGGAAGATGGCCAGGTGACCCCACTTGTCCAAGAAGTCCTCGGACTTTTTGATACGCTCGGGCGTCATGGCCTTGACCTTGCCCGAAGCGATGATCTTTTTGCCAAAGAAGTGACCGATCATAAAGTTGCACTGGTCTCCCAGGATGGCAGCGGCCCATGCTACGGCCAGCAGGGCCACGATGTTAAAGCCACCGTTATGGGCAAAGAAGCCCGAAGCAAACAGCAGTGAATCGCCGGGAAGGAACGGGAAGAACACCACGCCTGTCTCAACGAAGATAATGAGGAACACGCAGCCGTAGGCCATAAGCGGGCCGGCGGCGATCCAGCTGGCAATCGCGGTGCGCGGGTCTTTGAGTAGCTCGGCGATAAAATTGATGAAACCCATGAAGTAAAACCTCTCAGTTGTGGGCGCGGATACGTCCAAGTTGACCAGTATACGGTTGCGGTGCCCCCTCGTGCGCAACCCCACAAAAGCATGACTCCATTACCAGCAAGTTTGCATAACTGACACCTGTCATGCAAAGCCGCCAAGATTATTCTTCCTAATCCCTAGCGAATCGCTATACTTTATTGAATCGCATTGCCATGGCGCTAAGGGAGGGCGGCCGGTGAGCTTTATCAATACCATTCGCGAGGACATCAAGACCGTCCAGACGCAGGACCCCGCCGCGCAAAACGGTTTGGTCATCTTCCTTTCCTATCCTGGCCTGCACGCCAAGTGGAACCACGTGCCCGAGCACTGGCTGTGGGAGCACGGTCATCGCTCGCTCGCCCGTGTGCTCTCGCAAATCACCCGCCACATCACCGGGGTCGAGATTCATCCCGCTGCACAGATCGGCAAGCATTTCTTTATCGACCACGCCATGGGCGTCGTCATCGGCGAAACCACCATCGTGGGCGACAACTGCGTGCTCTACCAGGGCGTCACGCTTGGCGGCACCGGCAACGAAACCGGCAAGCGCCACCCCACCCTGGGCAACAACGTCACCGTGGGCACGGGCGCCAAGGTGCTCGGCAACATTCGCATCGGCAACAACGTCAAAATCGGCGGCAACTCGGTTGTCGTCAAGGACGTGCCCGACAACTGCACCGTCGTGGGCGTGCCGGGACGCATCATCAAGCGCAACGGCTGCCGCGTGTTCGAGGAGAGCTTCGACGCCAAGCAGCACCGCGAGTACATGCCTGACGATGCCGCCGAGCAGTCCGCCCTCAACCGTCAGGGCATCACCGAGAACGCCCGCCGCGTCAAAGAACTCGAGCAAGAGGTAGCCGAGCTCAAAGCCCTCGTTGCCAAACTTGTGGACGAACGCTAGACGCGGACGGCCAATGACAACATTCACGCCAGCGCAAAGGCGCGCCAGGGAATCTATCCCCGGCGCGCCTTATTTCCGATGCGACAAGGGGGCCGTCCCCATGTCGCATTATGCGAACTGGCTCAGATAGAGGTCGGCGTAGGCGCCCTCGGCAGCCAGCAACTCCTTATGCGTGCCCTGCTCGATAATGTTGCCGTGATCCATGACCAAGATCAGGTCGGCGTCCACGATCGTCGACAGGCGATGCGCGATCACAAAACTCGTGCGCCCGCGCATAAGCGCATCCATAGCACGGCCGATGGCGAGCTCGGTGCGCGTATCCACGCTCGACGTCGCCTCGTCCAGGATGAGAATCGCCGGGTTGTTGAGCAGCACGCGTGCGATGGTCAGCAGTTGACGCTGCCCTTGGCTAATGCTCTCGGCATCGTTTGCCACCCGCGTGTCATAACCCTGCGGCATGGTACGCACAAAGAAGTCGACCTGCGCGGCGCGCGCAGCCGCCACGATCTCGTCGCGCGTCGCCTCGGGACAGCCGTAGGCGATGTTTTCGGCAATCGTGCCATCGAATAGCCAGGCGTCCTGCAGCACCATGCCAAATTGCTGGCGCAGCTCGCCGCGGTCCATACCGCTCGTGTCCACGCCGTCGAGCGTAATGCGCCCGCCATCGATCTCGTAAAAACGCATGAGCAGGTTGATGAGCGTGGTCTTGCCCGCGCCCGTGGTTCCCACCACGGCGATCTTCTGGCCCGGCTCGGCGGTAAACGACACGTCACGCATAAGCGGCTTGTCGGGCAAATAACCAAAACGCACGTGCTCAAAGGAGACGCGGCCCTCAATGCGACCCGGCAGCCTGGCAGCCTCACCCGGCAGTGGATCGGCTTCCATCTCGGGCTCATCGAGCAGGTCGAACACGCGCTCCGCACTCGCCAGCGCGCTCTGCAGCGAGTTGAAAGTGAACGACAGCTGCGTCATGGGTTCGGACGCCCCGTAGATAAACTGGAAGAACGCCTGGAACACGCCGACGGTCATGTGGCCGGCGACCAGCATGCTGCAGCCCACCAGCGCGATCACGATCTGCGCCAAACGGCCGATAAAGCGAACCGCAGGGCCGACGGCATTGATCATAAAGTCGGCCTTGGTACTCACGCGCGCTAGCTCCCTCGAGGCCTCGTGCACCTCAGCAGAGCTCTGATGCTCGCGGTTGAATGCGCGAATCACCAAACGGCCTGAATAGCCTTCCTCGACCGCGCTCGTGATTTTGGACACCCACTCCTGACGCTCGCCCGTCACATCATGCGTTCGGCGCGAAACCACCTTGGTCACCAGCAACGATACCGCCGTAAAGCCCAAAAAGACCAACGTGAGCTTGACGCTATAGACGAACATCATGATGATGGCACCCGTCACGGTACCGATCGATACCAGCAGCTGCAGCAATCCGCGCTGCATACTCTCGGACATCTTGTCCAAGTCGTTGGTCGCGCGGCTGACCACTTCGCCGGGTCGATGCGCGTCAAAGTAGGCGAGCGGCAGGCGGCTGAGCTTCTGCGCGATGCGGTTGCGCAGACGCAGGTTGAGTCGCTCGGCGACGCTCGACATCAAAAAACTCTGCAGCGCATAGAACGATCCGGCGGCCGTCCAGATCAAAAAGTAGACAAAGATGGTCTTACCGCACTGATCCCAGGTGATGCTGAAGGTCGTTCCGCTGGCAAACGCCACCTGTATATGGCCCCACAGCTCGTCGATAACATGAGCGCTATATGCCGGCGCGGCGGTGTTAAAGATGACGTAGAACACAATGCTCGCGAATACAATATAGAAGCGCCAATGGTCGCCGGCGGCCTCGCTCCACAAGCGACGCACCGTCGCCCAGGTGTCCCGGGGCGTCTCGTCCTCTTCTTCGTCGTCCACGTCGCGCATACGCTCTGCCTCGGCACGGGCGCGCTCGTCCTCGGCACGCTCGTTTTCCTCGTACAGCGCCTGGCGACGAGCCTCGCGCTCGGCCGCGGCCCTGGCGGCGGCATCCAGCTCGGTCGACGCGGCAGACTGCTCGACCGCTTCCTCGGCCGCGTCCACAACGACGGCATCGATAGCGTCGCTGCGCTTCTTGAGCTCCTCGGTCATGCTACTCACCTCCCTTCATCTGCGATTCCGCGATGGCGCGGTACACCTCGCAGGTTTCCATAAGTTCCTCGTGCGCGCCCAGGCCCACGACCTCGCCATCCTTGAGCACGACAATCTGGTCGGCATGCAAAATCGTCGAGATGCGCTGCGCGATGATGAGCACCGCGGCGTCGCGCGTCTCGTCCTGCAGCGCATGGCGCAAGGCCGCATCGGTCTTAAAGTCCAGGGCCGAAAAACTGTCATCGAAGATATACAGATCGGCATGCTTCATGAGCGCACGGGCAATTGCCAGACGCTGGCGCTGGCCGCCCGAAAAGTTCGTACCGCCCTGGGCAACCGGAGTATCGAGCCCCTGCGGCTGATCGAGCACAAAGGTGCTCTGGGCAACCTGCAGCGCATGAAGCATGTCCGCCTCGGTCGCATCCTCGTTGCCAAAGCGCAGATTGCTTGCCACGGTGCCCGAGAACAGCCACGCCTTCTGCGGCACATAGGCGATGCGCCCGCGAATCTCATCTTGCGAAAGCTCGCGCAGGTCGATGCCGTCCAGGCGAATGGCGCCCTTGGTGGCATCGTGGAAGCGCAGCAGAAGCTTTGCCACCGTCGACTTGCCCGAGCCCGTCGAGCCCACAATCGCGGTCGTCTGACCGCGACGACAGGCAAAGCTCAGGTCGCACAGGGTGTCCTCGTCGGCATCGTCAAAGCGAAACGACATGTGGTCGAACACGGCAACAGCATCCGTATCGTCCTCGGAGGCAGGCGTCCCGTCACCCAGTGTACGCTCGCCGTCCACGATGCTCGGCTCAATCTCCAACACCTGCTGCGCACGGTTCAGGCACGCGGCAGCACGCGGAAGCGTCAGCACCACCATCTGGGCCATCATCACAAAGAACAGGATCAGAATTGCATACTCCAGCACCGCCGAGATACTCGCGATCTGCATGGCATGGGCGCCCACCCGGTTACCGCCCACCCACAGCACCGCCACCTCGGCGATGTTCATCAAAAAGAAGCTGGAGCTGTCAAGGCCCACAAACAGGTGGTTGACCTTTATGGCGTTGGCGGCGTAGTCGCTAAACACCTCGTCCAGGCGCCGCTCCTCGTGATGCTCTTTATTAAAAGCACGAATAACGCGCACGCCCACAATATTCTCGCGCAGCACCACGTTCATGCGGTCGATAAAGCCCTGTAGGCGCATAAAAATCGGTGCCGCATTGGCAACCGTAAAGACCGCCGCAACCAGCACGATCGCAACCACGACGCCCAGAAGCACGCCCATAGCCGGATCGATAAACCAGGCGAAGATGATGCCCGCCACAGCCAAGAACGGCACGGGCAGCACCAGCTGAATCGTCTGAAGGACAGCCTGTTGAATCACGTTGATGTCGTTGAGTGAGCGCGTGATCATCGATCCGGTGCCAAAGCGCTCAAAATCGCTGGCAGACAGCTCGAGTGATTTGTCGTAGACGGCATTGCGGATGTCGCAGGCCACGTTAGCCGCCAGACGCGCCGAAAGATAGCAGCCCAGCACCGTGCCGCCGCTCGCCATGCTCGTCGCGATAAACATGTATAGGCCGTTGCATAAGATGTAGTCGACATCGCCCGTGGTAATACCGGTGTTGACCATGTTCGCCAGCATCGTGGGAACCAACAGCGTACCGACGTTATCCACCAGCAGCGCCAGCAGCGTCACTGCGACAAGCCCTCGATAGGGCTTCAAAAACCTCATTAACAGTCGCACGACTCACCCTCACCTTGATTCTCGGCAGCGATATGCTGCTTAAAGACATCGCACTCATCGCCGAGCGCATGGGAAAATTTTTCGATGAGGCGCATGATTTCGCGCTGTTCCCAGGGCTCGAGCACTTCGAAAGCCTGTTGCTCGGCTTCTTGCGCCGGCAGCGCATATTGCTCGGCAAACCGCATGCCCGCTTCGGTCAAACGCACAACCTTGTTCTTACGGCTGCCTTCGGCAAACTCCAACGTTGCGAAGCCCCGCGCCGTCAAGGTTTTAATTGCCGAGTTGATGGTCTGCTTGCTGTAGAACCATTCGCTTGTCAGACGGCTTACGGCAATACTGCCGCCTGCCGTGCTGGTATCGACGAGCATCCAGTAAGCGCAGTCCGAAAGGCCGCAGGCGCGCGAGAACTCCGAATAGATATGGTCGAGTCTATTGAGCAACCGGTCGAAGTCGACCGGCGTAACCGCGCTATTCATCTATCCCACCATTCGATTGTCCGATTTTTGACCAATTTCGTGTCTCTAGATTAGTCCGAGCTTTGACTATCGTCAACAGGTTCTCCGCAAATGCCTACGCTTTTATGGCCTATCGGCAGAAAAAGACCGCCGGCGCGGGGGCGGCGCCAGCGGTCACGTGAAAATCGGGTTTCATTGCCTGTTAAGCGGCGACAGCCTCGTAGACCGTAGCGCTCGAGAAGCTATCGTGCAGGCTTTTGCCGCAGATCCAAGGCAGCTCGACGACCTCGCAGAGCGTTTTGACCAGCTCGGAGCAGTCAGTAAAGTGGCCCTTATCGTTGAGGGCCTCGCAATCCTGAACACGCCAATAGCCATCGGTGTGCGTGATGTAGTACTCGTGATCGTCAATCGTCACAAAAGCGCGTGTCTTGGAACGCAGCAGCTTCAGAAATCCTTCGAAATCGGTCTCGACGACATCTCCAGCCTGGAACATGATAGTTACCTCCTGGCCCGGCGCCACCACGGCGCGTTGATAAACGTTGGTACTCCTTTAGTAAAACCTTTATCAGAGGTTATGCGTTCGTCATTTAGGCAAGTGGTAAAAACCGCAGGGCAGACGGGATAAAACGTTTAACCATCCCATTGGCTTGTCACATTTTGAAGGTACTTTTATGCAAACCTACTTACCCAATTGGAATCTATCCTTTTGCCGGGCACATGACCGTCTATCGTTTGAGCCCGACGGGTATGAACGGGGCATCTGCAACGCCACCGCAAGGAGACACCATGGAGACTATCGAAGCACTCATTCACCGCCGCAGCTGCCGCAAATACAGCGATCGTCCCGTCGAGGCCAAAAAGCTTGCACGTATTATCGAAGCCGGCCAATATGCACCGAGCGGCATGGGCCGCCAGCCGGTGACGTTTGTCGCCGTCACCGACCCCGCGACCGTCGAGCGTCTCTCACAGCTCAACGCCCAGGTCATGGGCAGCAACAGCGACCCCTTCTATGGCGCCAAGACCGTTGTGGTGGTGCTGGTTGACCGCAGCGTGCCAACACATCTGGAAGACGGCTCGCTCGCCATGGGCAACTTGCTCAACGCCGCCTATGCACTGGGTGTCGATTCGTGCTGGATTCACCGCGCGCATGAGGTCTTTGACTCGCCCGAGGGCCTGGAGCTGCTGGCCAGCTGGGGCCTGCCCGCCGACGGCAGCCTGCGTGGTGTCGGTAACTGCATTCTGGGCTATGCCGAGGACACGCTACCCGAGGCAAAGCCGCGCCGCGACAACGTGGTGTATGTTAGGTAATTTGTTCCGCCGTTCTACCGAACGGCGGAACAAATTAGTCGACCGGGTGGTAGAAGGTGTCGACGACCGTCTGTTTTACGTTGTCTTGGTCTAAGTAGAACTCGGCAAAGGTGTCGCCCTGCTGCATGGTTCCCTGCAGCGTCACAACATCAAACGAGGTCAGGCCGTGCTCGAGCATCGTGGTCGCCAGATAGCTAAACTCATCGAGGCCCAGATTGGTCCACGTATAGTCGCCCATCGTCTGGTACAAGTTAATCAGCACAGCCGGATTACTCTTGGCGCTGTTGAGCACCTTGGCCGCAAACGCCTGCACATAGCTCACCTGACGTGCCGTACGATCGAGCGACGAGGTCAACTCCGTGGTATCGCGCCACTGCACATACTTTTCGGCCGAGATTCCAAACAGTGTCGTCTCCTGCCCCTCAACCGCTGCCGTACCCGGCACGGTCTGTGTCGGCACAAGCGTCACGCCGCCAATAGAATCATTGATAGGCGCCACGCCCTCAATGTTGAGCGTGTAGTAATAGTCGACTGGGATATTGTCGAGTACGCGTGAAGCGGCTGCCGCCGTCAGCTGCGAGGAATTATCACCGTCGGTACCGTAGGCAAACTGCAGGCAGAGCTGCTCGGTCACCTGACCCGAAAACGAACCACCCGCATACGTATCGACGGCAACCATGCTGTCGCGCGGAATAACGATGCCGCGGGCCTCGCCTGTATCGGTATTAAGGGCTACAACCATAACGGTATCCGACTGGCCTTCTTTGGCGCCATCATCAGACGCGCGATTATCGAAGCCGATAAACGCCACCGTAGCCATATGCTTGTTGAGTGCATACTTCTTGCCGTTATAGGTGATGGTGTCACCTTTGGCCTTAATGACCTTTTCGGCCTTTTCCTCGATCTTCTTTTTGCCTTGGTTCACGCTGTGGTTCACAAAGCCCCAGCCGGCAGCAGCAATCGCGCCGATCATGAGCAACACAATCACGAGTGTGCGGATGCGGCGACGACGTTTGATGCGCTTAATCGACTCCTGGGAACGGCGACGGCGCTGCGGTGGCGCCTCATCGAGCGAAGGCCATTCGGTCTCATCAGCAGGCTGCGGTGCATCATCCGCAACCTGCGCCGAAGTCTCGGCCTGGCCCACGGTTTTGCTCGACGCCCCATTTTGTGTGTCAGATGCCGAATCGACATCGGCACCCTGCTGCGCGCTGGCAGGCTCCGCCACATCGGAAACCTGTTGCTGGGAAGTGTTCTCCTGGCTATTTTCGTCGGGATCCACCGCATCGATAAAGTGCTTGCCACGGGGGTTCATGTCTATTTTGTCTCCTGGTCGTTTGTTAACACACCACTCACAATATAGCGCGAGTTGCCCTGCGAGCTATCGAGCATGCAGGTGCTCAGTTGCACAACCTTGCTATCCGCGTCAAGCGCAATACCTTCCCGTACGTTTTTGAGGAGCGCGTCGGGATTGCAGACGGTATTGAAATACTCCTGGCGCACAGCGGGATCGGCAAAGTTAAATGAGTTGAGGATGTGGCGATCGTCGTACTGGTAGGCCGAAACGATCTGGTACGTCAGAATATGGCCGGGCGTGTAGATGAAGAACTCGGTATTCTCGTTAAAGAAGTCCGCATCCTCAAAATAATGCAAGTTATGGAACACGCCGCCGTTCACGTGGCCGTAGATCACCGTCACGGGATCGCTAAAGTCACGCGCATTGGCCATCTGGCTAAACGCGGTGCCATACGCGTCGTACTTACCGTCCTTGTCGTGATCCAAATAGAACAGGTCGTCGGTCGCACTCTGCAGTAGAGGTGTGTTGATGTCGGCTCCCGGAATATAGAGCCAAGCGTAAATGTCAGCGTTTTCTTTGATAAGCGAGGCAAAGTCGATGGGATTGTCTGCCAGCTCCCTGTCCTTCGATTCGACCTTGGTAGCAGGCTTGCCCGTTGCACTCATCTCCTGCGCGCGCTGCTGCTCCAGATGGTTCATATAGAGTACGTAGCCGCCGCAGCCGACTGCGATCAGTAACAACACCACGAAAACGCCCTTGAGTATCGTGGCGCGACGCTTTTTGTCCGAGTCGTCCATATGCTGAACGTCCATATACTTGCCCTCTGGCTGCTGTGCCATGGTGTTCCCTTACCCTGTAAATCGGCTAAAAAAAGGACCCGCACAAGTACGGGTCCTCAAATCTTACGGTTGAAACCGTATGCGTACTAGTTGTTCTTGCGAAGAGCAACAAAAGCGCAAGCGGCGCCAGCGGCGGCAACAGCAGCCACGGCGGCAACGGCGGTGGTGTTCACACCGGTGGCCGGGGACTTAGCACCCTTGTCGGCAGTCACAGTCGTGCTAGCGGCAGCAGAGGCGCCACTCGTGGGCTGAGCAACCAGAGAGATGATGCAGAGCTTGTCCATCGTGAAGGAAACGTTGCCGTTGGCGTCGGCGGTAAGCTCCTTCACATCGGGGGAACCAGAGTCATGCTGGATGTAGACGGTCACCTTGGCGCCTGCATACTGAGAACCAAGAGCAAAGGTGAAGTTGTACGGGCCGCTCGTGTTATATTGGGTGACCGCAAAAGAAGCAACCACATTGGAGCCAGAGGGAACGTTGTTGGCGGCAGTATCGGTACCGACAACATTAAGCCATGCATCGCTGCCGGTGACAACGCCGGTAGCATTTGCGGTCACGCCATTGGACGTGACAGGCTGGCTGCTAACCTTCTCGGGGCTGTTGGCGGCGAAAGCGGCCACGGGCAGAGCCAGGGCAAGAGCGAGCACGCTCAGCGCTGCCATGAATCTCTTCTTCATGTTGGGTACTCCTCAACTTGCAGCTTACGAATTTTCAAGTTTATAAGTAGTATAGCTTTTTTCTTCAAATTGTAACTAAAGAGCTCTACATGAAACGATTTTGCAGATTTTTGTTCGCCTATAGCTCAAAACGGCACCTAGCTGTGACTATTTTATGTTCCGGCAGGTCTATGCCGTTTGATTTGGAGCTGAATTCGCCCCACCATCACTCGCCTGTGCCGCTCCCTCTGCTTTTTGTTCGCCTTCATCCTTTTGAGCATCGGCAATGGTGGCAGCGGCTGCGACCAGGCCGCGCTGGGGCGCGACGCCCGTCTGGGTCTGAACGCCCTCGACAACTTCTGTGCCTGCATGCGCAAGCTCGGGCGACTTAAACATTGCGTCCAGATTGGCCCCGCCGCCGGCGTAACCAAGCGCCGCGAGCGCGATGACAATCACCGCGACAACGACCGCGATCGGAACATAGCGATGCCAGCCTGTGGGATTGAGGCCGCTACGGCGAGCAGCGCCACGGCTAATGTAGCCGAGCGTTCCATCGTGCTTGAGCTTTGACCCCACCACACGCTTACGGCCCCACAGCGATGATTCGGCCTGCATGGCCAAGCGAGCGCTTGCCGAAGGATAACCATATTTAGTGCGTTTGAACGAGCCGTCGAACCCCGAGGCGCTTTTGCCCCACGTCCGTGAAGTCGTGCGACGGTTGACCGGCGCCGCGGGCTTTCGAACCCGATTTGTTTTTGAAGTCTCCGCCATACTCCCCGCACGCCGTAACACAGTCGAAACAATACTGCTTTGGACTGTATCACACGCGCCGCGCGCGGTCACGGGCGCCTCGCTTAACGGTCGTCGTCCTTCAGCAGGCGCCACAGGGTCGTACGGCTTATGCCTAGCACTTCGGCAGCTCGGGTCCTGTTGCCGTGAAGGTGACCTACGACCAGCCGCGCGATATCGCGCTCGGTATCGGCCAGTGGGCGCA
This sequence comes from Collinsella sp. LCP19S3_A6, assembly GCF_052122015.1. NCBI lineage: Bacteria > Bacillati > Actinomycetota > Coriobacteriia > Coriobacteriales > Coriobacteriaceae > Collinsella > Collinsella sp. LCP19S3_A6. The sequence continues at coordinate 34,184 of NZ_JBQKDD010000006.1, read as the reverse complement.
AGATATACAGATCGCTATCGAGCGTCGGGGCACCAAAGGTCGCGGTCTTGATAACGTCCTCCTGAGCGAGCACCTCCTCCGCCACCGCCCGCTCGGCCGTACCCATCCTCACTAATATATAAAGTCGTTCCGAAACCTCACGAAGCTGTAGATAGTTACGGGGCCATCGATAGGCATCGAGTGTCTTTGCCGCCCCAGACGACAAGGCGGGTGTTGCCGTCTCAAACATATCTGCCAGATACTCCAGATAGCGCGCAACCTTTTCCGACGCGCCGCCCTGCTCGGCAATCGCCGGCGCCACACTCACTGCACAGGCCAGACGCTCGGTTACAAAAGCAGCCTGATCGCTTTCGCCGCCGCCTGGCATGTCGTTTGCCGTCAACACCACATGGCAACGAGTTGCGAGCGCCGTGTCGATCATTGCGGACACGAGCTCGCGCAGGCGTTGGGGGCCAACGGCATGCCAGCCGCCCATGCAAAGTGTCAGCCCCGTTTGGAATAGCGGCGATTCGGAACTTTTGAGCAGATGGCGCCAACCGCGATCCGTAAGCTCATCGAGCGCAACGGACACAAAGGGCTGATCGGCATAGGGTCCATCCAGGTACAGGCGTTTTGCAATCTGATCCTGTCCCGCGCCCAGCTCGCCCTCGAGCATAAGGGGCACTCCGCGCGCATAGCTCTCCCGTACGGGGGCAGCGACCGCTGCCGCGTCTTCGACGATGCCGTATGCGCTCGATTCGTAGCGGGCCTCAACTTCGTCGGCGTTGAGCCACTCGATGCCCGCATGCGCCGCGGCGGCGCGCACCTCGCGGACCACGATGACCCAAAGGCCCCCGCCCCCTTTGTCGGTGGGGCGAACGGTCAGGCTCAGGCGCGTACCCGCACGCCCCATAACCAGACGCGCGCCGTCTCCTATGCGGTCGAGGCGCTCAGCGACAAAAGCCGCCACATCCCGCTCAAGCGCCGCGTCATTCATGGTCGAGATCGCGACGTCCCCACGCGCATCGATTGCCAATGCCGAGGCCCCGGCAGCAGCTAGGGCATCGGTCAAGATCTTCAGCTTGGCATCGCTATCCATGATTTGCCCCTGTCCGCTGCGACGTACAACCGCCGACGGTCGCACGACCGAGTGTTTCAAAATTGAACGATATTGCTCACCAAACACTATAGGACAGAAAGCGTCGTCCTGCGAGTATAGGTGTTGCCCCGCATCGCCATCCTGGCGGGGCGATAAGAGCTCTTCGGGATCTATTAACCTGCGGACAAGCCATACCCGCAAGAGCTCCTATCGCTCCACCGCGAGGATGCGGCCACCGGCAACCAGCACGTAAATGGGCTACTTCTCTACCAGATTCCCAGCACGTGCTGCATTCCCAAACCCATGCACGCAATGCCAATCCAGCAGCAAAAGCCCAATGCGATGGGCTTGCCGCCTTTTTTGACCAGCTCGACGATATCGGTATTAAAGCCAATAGCCGCCATGGCCATCACGATAAAGAACTTCGACAGCTCCTTGATGGGCGCCGTAACGGACGCGGGAAGCTGAAACACTGTGGTGACCACACTCGCCAGCACAAAGAACAGCACAAACATGGGAAACGCGCGCTTAAGGGAGAACGTGTTTTTGGCGTCGCCGCCGGCCTTGCGCGCCAGATGCATCTGCCAGCATGCGAGGACCAACGTGATGGGAATAATGGCCAGCGTCCTGGTGAGCTTGACTACCGTAGCGCTCTCGAGCACATTGGCGCCGGGATGCATACTGTCCCAGGCGCTCGCCGCAGCCGTTACAGACGAGGTGTCGTTGATAGCGGTACCGGCAAACAGGCCAAAGCCCTCGTTGGTCAGCCCAAGCATGCCTCCAAGCGTTGGAAACACGAGCGCCGCGATAACGTTAAACAGGAAGATGACCGAAATAGCCTGGGCAATCTCGCGATCGTCGGCATCGATGACGGGCGCGGTCGCGGCGATGGCGGAACCGCCGCAAATCGACGAACCCACACCCACAAGCGTCGCGATCTTGTCCGGCACGTTCATAACGCGGCAGAGCACAAAAGCGATGATGAGCGAGGTCAAGATCGTAGCCACGATAATCGGCAACGACTGGGCGCCTTTGGACAGAATCTGCGAGAGGTTCATGCCAAAGCCAAGCAGGATAACCGCGTACTGCAAGACTTTTTTAGACGTATAGGTGACGCCGGCGGCGAGCTGTTCGCGACGATTCTTGGGAAAGACGAGCGCCAGAACCATGCCAAAGAGGATGGCAAATACCGGCCCACCGACCACCTCAATCTGTTTGCCGAGCAACGACGCAGGGATGGCGATGATCAGGCAGAACAAGACACCCTTCCAGCGCTCGCGTACGATATTTACCAGTTGCATACGGGATTCCTTCTTTCTATTTCACGTTTGCGACGGCTTATGATACGGCAACATCGAGCACAGCCATACGCAAAAACAGACTAAGATGCCGCAATAGTTCTCGGGCAACAACCGAATTACCCAGCGCGGAGAGCTGATTCGCGGCATAATTAACAACTGACATATGAGTGTGATAGAACAGTTGCGAGGCACTATGGAAGAATCGATGCACGTCGGCGAGCAGGAAACGAGCCTACAGGACCAGTCCTACCACACCATTCGACGCAAAATAGTCTACCTGGACTACAAGCCGGGCGAAAAGCTGGGCGTCAAGCAGCTTTGTGACGACCTAGATATGGGGCGCACCCCTGTGCGCGAGGCACTGGTGCGTCTGGCGCAAGAGGGCTTAGTGCGCACCGTGCCCCAAAGCGGCACCTATGTCTCGCCCATCAACCTCACCCTTGCCGAGAGTGCCTGCTACATTCGCGAACACCTGGAAAAGCAGGTGATTGTGGAGTGCTGCGCCCGTGCCACCTCGGTAGCCATCGAGCAGCTCGACCGAGCCATCGCGCTGCAGGAAAAAGCCATGGCCGAAGAGGACCGCATCGGCTTCTTTTTAAGCGACAACCTCATGCACCGCATGATCTTTAGCATCGCGTGCCGCAGCACCGTGTGGTCGTGGCTCGAGGCGACCAATGCCGACCTGGAGCGCTTTCGCTGGCTGCGCGCCGCTACGCAGGCGCTCGACAATCAGGAGATTGTTAACGAGCACAAGCAAATCCGCCGCGCCATCGCCGGTCGCGATCCTATCGAGGCAAGCTTTTTGGTCAGCAAGCACCTGCATATGATGTTCCGCAACCAGACCGAAGTCCTGGACCAATATCCCGAGTACTTCGAGACCAGCAAGCTCCGCTAACCTGCCAAAAAGGGACAGGTTTATTTTGGCAGGTTTTATCTGGGCAAATGCAACAAGGCCCAGCTCCGCTGCAACGAAGCCGGGCCTTAGTTGTTAGGACGTAGGAACTCGATTACTCTACCGTGACACTCTTGGCCAGGTTGCGGGGCTGGTCAACGTCGCAACCGCGCAGGATGGCAACCTCGCGGGCGAGCAGCTGCAGCGGAACGCTCGCCGTGATGGGGCTGAATACGTCGCGGACGGCCGGCACGCGAATGACGCAGTCGGCGATCTTGTTGATTTCCTCGTCGCCCTCGGTAGCAACGACGATGACCTTGGCGCCGCGCGCCTTGCACTCCATGAGGTTCGACACCGTCTTGTCGTATGTTGCGCTTTTGGTTGCAACCGCGATAACGGGGAAACCCGGGTCGATCAGCGCGATAGGGCCGTGCTTCATCTCGCCGGCAGCATATGCCTCGGCATGCAGGTAGCTGACTTCCTTGAGCTTGAGCGCGCCCTCGTAGGAAATGGCGGCGCCCATGCCGCGACCCACGAACAGTGCAGACTGCGCGTCCTTGCAGACAAGCGCGGCCTCGTGCACGGCCTCGGTCTGCGTATCCAGGATCCACTGGATCTGCTCGGCCGTATCGGAAAGCTCGCGGAACAGCATGCGCGCCTGCTTGGTGGTCAGACGGTACTTAACCTGCGCCAGCAGCAGGGCCAAAAGCGTAAGGCTCACGACCTGACCGATGAAGCTCTTGGTCGAGGCAACTGCAATCTCCTTGTTGGCCTTGGTGTAGATAACGCCGTCGCTCTCGCGCGCCACCGGGCTGCCCAGCACGTTGGTGATGCCAAAGACCTTGGCGCCCTTGATGCGTGCATCGCGAATGGCGGCAAGGGTGTCGGCCGTCTCGCCCGACTGGGACACGGCCACGACAAGCGTCGTCGGCGTGATGATGGGGTTGCGATAGCGGAACTCGCTTGCCGCCTCGACCTCGGTAGGAATACGAGCCCAACCCTCAATAAGGTTCTTGGCGATAAGTCCGGCATGGTAGCTGGTGCCGCAGGCAATCACATACACGCGGTCGATATCGTTGAGCTCCTCGAGCGAAAGGCCCAGCTCGTCGATATCGAGCTCACCGGCGGGGGTCATGCGGCCCACCAGGGTATCACGCACGACGCGAGGCTGCTCATGGATCTCCTTAAGCATAAAGTCGGGATAACCGCCCTTTTCGGCCATATCCAGGTCCCAGTCGATATGGGTAAGCTTGGGCTCAATCACGTTGCCAGCCTCGTCGGTATACTCGACGCCTGCGGGCGTAAGCTTGGCAAACTGACCGTCTTCGAGCACCACGACATCGCGGGTGGCATCGATAAGCGCGATCACGTCGGAGGCAACGTAGGAGCCGGTTTCGCCGACGCCGACCACAATCGGGGAGTCCTTGCGGGCCACGGCGATCACGCCAGGCTCATCGGCAGAAACGGCGGCCAAACCATAGGCGCCCACCACGTGGGTGCAGGCCTCGCGCACAGAAGCCATCAGGTCGTGTGTCTCGGCATAGGCCTCTTCGATCAAGTGCGCAAAGACCTCGGTGTCGGTCTCGCTCTTAAAGTGATGGCCGCGGCCCTCCAGCTCCTCACGCAGCTCGGCAAAGTTCTCGATGATGCCGTTGTGGACGATGGCGATGCGACCGTCGCAGCTGGTGTGGGGATGGGCGTTGACAACGGAGGGCTTGCCGTGGGTAGCCCAGCGGGTGTGGCCGATGCCGCAGGTGGCGTCGCTGTCGACATTGGTAAGTTCGCTCTCCAGGCCCGCGACCTTGCCCACGCGGCGAATGACGTCGAGGTGAGCCGCCGTGCCCTCGCCCACCTCGAGCGCGACGCCCGAGGAGTCATAGCCGCGATATTCCATACGCTTAAGGCCCGTGACAAGGATGTTCTTTGCAATATCAGAGCCGGTGTAGCCGACAATTCCGCACATAGGATAAATCCCTTCGCTCGCGTGACTGCAAAACGTCCACGCACAAGGGGCGCTGAGACGTATAACGTTCGAGTATTGTACTCACGCAAGCGCAAGCTGATATACCAGAAGTGGTATCTCAACTTAGATACCACCCGATGCACACACGTTCAGCCGGTCCAAACCACCACAAAGGTGCCTGTCCCCTTCGTGGTAGTCGCGTTGGCAATAGCGTTTCCCCAGATAAAACCTGTCAAAATAAACCTGTCCCTAATTGGCAGGTTTTGACACCCTAGGGACGGGCGATGCTACAATCTGGCTTGTACTTGAAACGCATCAAAGGGGCCGCTATGGCAAAGGTAAAAATCAGCGACGTCGCGCGCGAGGCAGGGGTCTCGCTGGGCACGGTATCCAACGCGCTCAACCATCCCGAAAAGCTGCGCCCCGAGACCCTCAAACTCATCAACGAGACCATCAATCGCCTTGGCTACCTGCCCAACCAAAGCGCCCGCCAGCTCGCAGGAGGCACCACCAAGTCCTTTGGCCTGGTCCTCCCCCGTCTCGACCACGGCTTCTCGCTCCAAATTGCCAGCGGCGCCCATAACGAGGCCCGCAAGCACGGTTACGACCTGCTTATCGCCAACGCCGATAACGACGACATCCTCGAAGACCACTACCTGCGCTATTTTATGGGCACGCAGATGTCCGGCGTCATGGTTCAGCCCATGGCATCCCCCGATTGGCACCCCGCCATGACCAAGATGCCCGTGCCGATTGTCCATCTGGACATCCACTGTTCCGAGCCCGGTTACTACGTGGCCGCCGATAACGAGGCACAGGGGCGCATTATCGCCGAGCTCGCCATTGCCCGCGGCGCACGCCATATCACCGTTGTGGGCAGAGCGGCATTTATGCAGCTCACCCTGCGCGTGCTTGGCATTCACAAGGCCCTCGCCCTTCATCCCGACATCAAAATTGAGGTCATTGACGCCGGAGAATGGAATACCGCAGCCGACGGTTACGGCATCGGCGCCCAGATTGCCGAGCGCTCTGCTGACGAGCGTCCGGATTTTGTCATCGGCCTAACCGACGTATTGGCCTCGGGTGTTATCTCAGCGTTGATCGACAAAGGCATCTCCGTCCCCAAGCAAGTTCGCGTGGCCGGCTGCGACGGTAACCCGCTTGCATGGAGCGGCGCAGTACCGCTCACCACCGTAGCACCCCCGGGCTACGAGATTGGCCGCAAGGGTGTCCAGCTGCTCATGGAGCAGATCGAGAACACGGCGCCGACAAAAACCAAACGCGTCCGTATCGGCTCCGCCGCACGCACCGTCACCGAGGTCACAGCCGCCGAGGACATCAACCGTCAGGAACTCGTGCGGCCGTTCCTCTTAGAGCGCGCCAGTACCCAGGCGGGCAGCCAAGCCGAAGCCACCGCCATCAACCTGGGCGCGTATCTATAGCACGTCGACCAGTATGCCAAAACGCAGCTTAAGCAAAAGAGGCCCGGCCATTGCCGGACCCCTTATGCTTAAGCGTAAATGTGGGCAATTGCCCGTTTCAACGCCGCAGCTGTCTAGCGCACGGCCTTGACCGCCGCCGCAAGGTCGAACAGCGTATCGAGCACGGCCTCGCAGCCATCCACCACATTCTGCGGCAGCGGCACAATGTCGGGGACGGCAAAGACATGGCAGCCGGCCGTAATACCCGAGACGCAGCCGTTGCGTGAATCCTCGACCACGGCGCATTCCTCGGGGGCGAAGCCCGCGCGCTCGCAAGCAAGCAGATACATCTCGGGGTCGGGCTTGCCGTGCACGACGTCCTCGCCGCAGGTCACCGTCTCAAACTTGTCAAAAAGGCCGACCATCTTAAGGTTGCGCTCGGCCGTAGCGAGGCGCGACGACGTCGCTAGACCCACGTGATAGCCCGCAGCCAGCAGCTCGCCTATGCACTCGGCGGCACCGGCCTTAAGCTCCAAATCGGTCTTGACCATCTCGTCGCGAATCTCCTTGTGGCGAACATAGATCGCCTCGGTGGTTTCATGGCTGCCGTAATGCTTATCAAGGATGTCCATGACATCGGGCAGAGTGCGGCCGATAAACTGATGGATCAGCGCATCATCAATCGCGACCCCCAGCTCGGCAGCGCCCGCCTTCCATGCCTTGATGCCCAAACGCTCGGTATCGACCAGCGTTCCGTCCATGTCAAAAATTACAGTCTTGATCATATCGGTCCCCTAACCGGATTGCATTACGGCCACTCTAGCGCACTTTACAAACTTGTATATAACGTATATAGCATATTGCACTATCGTTACATAGGCAAAAGTCATATGACGAGCAGTCCGATAGGATTATAGTTTTCGACCGAGTACTCAATGGTAAGGATTGTTTTATGCTTTCAGACACTACCGCACCTGCAAAGGAGCTTCAGGACAAACTCGCGGCGCTCGAACAGCTGCTTTTGGCATACGGACGCGTCGCCATCGGCTTTTCCGGTGGCGTCGACAGCAGCTTTTTGGCCGCGGTCTGCGCCCGCATCATGCCTGCCAGCACGCTTCTCGTTCACCTCACCACGCCGCTCATCGGCACGCCCGAACAGACCTCGTTTGAGCGATCCGTTGACAGGCAAACCAATGAGGGACCGCATTTTAAGCTCCCCGTGCTCAATCTTTCGGTCGATCAGCTGCAGCTCCCCCAAGTAGCCTGCAACGACGCCAACCGTTGCTACCACTGCAAGCACGCCGGCTTTACCGCCATCGTCAACCACGCTAAGTCGCTCGGCTTTCCCACCGTCATCGATGGCAGCAATGCAAGCGATCGCGGTGACTACCGTCCCGGCATGCGCGCTGCCAAAGAGCTCGGCGTACGCTCCCCTCTTATGGAGGTCGGCTTTACCAAGGACGAAGAGCGCGAGCTGCTGCGCGCATGGGGCTATCCCGTTTGGAACCTGCCGGCGGGAGCCTGTCTTGCCACGCGCGTCCCCACAGGCGAGGAGCTTACGCACGAGAAGGTCGATTTAATCCGCGCCTGCGAGGACTACCTGCACGATCTTGGTCTGTCGCAGGTACGCGCGCGCTTGGTCGGCGGCCGCATGCGTATCGAGGCCGCTCACGCAGATGTCGCCAAAATTGCCGCCCTCGGCGGTGCTACCGTCAATGCCGAGGGCAAGACCCCATTGCCCGCCGCCATCGAGTCCGCGCTGCGCGAGCTGGGCTGCGCCCACATCTCCCCCGAAGTCACCCCCTACATCCACGGCAATATGAACCAGTAACCTACCAAAAAGGGACAGGTTTATTTTGGCAGGTTTTATCTTGGGAAACGCGAAGAGTGCCACGCCAAATCACCGTTACGGACAGGGAGGCATTCATGCAGCTCGCCCTGCGCATACTTGGCATCCACAAGGCCCTCGCCCTGTATCCCGATATCAAAATTGAGATCATTGACGCCGGAGAGCGGAATGCCGCAGCCGACGGCCACGGCATCGGCGCCCAGATCGCCGAGCGCGCCGGCACCCAGGCAAGCGGCCACTCCGAAGCCACCGTCATCGATCTCGGCGCATACCTTTAGCGCACGGCCTTGACCGCCGCCGTCAGGTCGAACAGCGTATCGAGCACGGCCTCGCAGCCATCCACCACATTCTGCGGCAGCGGCACAATGTCGGGGACGGCAAAGACATGGCAGCCGGCCGTGATGCCAGAGACGCAGCCGTTGCGCGAATCCTCGACCACGGCGCATTCCTCGGGGGCAAAGCCCGCGCGCTCGCAGGCAAGCAGATACATCTCGGGGTCGGGCTTGCCGTGCACGACGTCCTCGCCGCAGGTCACCGTCTCAAACTTGTCAAAGAGGCCGACCGTCTTAAGATTGCGCTCGGCCGCGACGCGGCGTGACGACGTCGCAAGGCCCACGTGATAGCCCGCAGCCAGCAGCTCGTCGAGGCACTCGGCGGCGCCGGCCTTAAGCTCCAGGTCGGTCTTGGCCATCTCGCTGTGTAGCTCAATGTTGCGGGCAAAAATCGCGTCGGCGGTTTCGCCCTTGCCGTAATGCGCCTCAAGGATGTCCTTAACATCGGCATTCGAACGGCCGATAAACTGATGGATTAACGCATCATCAATCGCGATCCCCAGCTCGGCCGCGCCCACCTTCCATGCCCTCATGTCCAAACGCTCGGTATCGATCAGCGTTCCATCCATGTCAAAAATAACAGCCTTGATCATATCGACCCCTTCATCGGCTTGCGTTACCGCAAATCTGCTGCGCGTTATAAGCTTGTATATAACGTATATATCATATTGTACTTTTATTACATAGACAGAAGCTTTATGACGCAGCCTGCCAAAAAGGGACAGGTTTATTTTGGCAGGTTTTATCTGGGGAAACGCAAACAGGGCCGCGACACCTCTATGGCGTCGCGGCCCTTTTCCTTGGAGAAGGATCGATTGGTTGAACGGGATGACCGTTCTAGTCTTCGAGTCCGCTATTGATGAGCTCCGCAATCTCAATGGGATCGCTGCTCGCGCGCACCTTGTCACGGAAGCCGGCGTCCATCAGCATCACGGCAGCCTTGGAGAGCAAGCGCAGGTGCGTGGTTCCAGCCTCGCCGGCAGGCACGTACAGTGCGAGCGCAACATCGACGGGCACCCCATCGAAGCTCGGCCATTCAACGGGCTCGGCCAGTTTAAGCACGGCAACGCCCGGCGTGTGAATCGCGTCGCTTTTGGCATGCGGAACGGCAAAACCGGCGACAAGGCCGGTCTCGGCCTCGTTCTCGCGAGCAATAAAGGCAGCCTCTACGGCAGATGCGTCATCGGCAAAACCGAGCTCGATGGCCTGCTCGGACAAATAATGCAGGGCGTCCTCGTGCGAGGCGGCGGTATACCCGATCGTCACTTGGTTGGCAGATACAAATCCCATGGAAACCTTCCTTACAACACAGACCTGACCGCAGCTTCGATACCGTCGGCGTCCAAACCGAACTCGTGCAGCAAATCGACCGCAGGGCCAGACTCGCCGTACACATCACGCACGCCGACGCGTCGCATCGGCACCGGATGCTGTTCCGCGAGCACCGAGGCCACGGCCTCGCCAAGACCGCCGATAATCGAGTGCTCCTCGGCAGTGACCACGCGACCAGTCTTCTTGGCGCTGGCAACTACCAGGCGCTCATCAAGCGGCTTGATCGTGTGCATGTTGATAACCTCGGCATCGATACCATCGACAGCGAGGGCCTCGGCAGCTTCAAGCGCCTCGGCAACCATGAGGCCACAAGCGATGATGGTCACATCGGACCCCTCGCGCACGACCACGCCGCGACCAATCTTGAACTCATAGTCCTCGCGGTCGTTGATGACCGGTGTTGCCAGGCGGCCGAAACGCATGTAGACCGGCCCCTCAAACTCATAGGCGGCGCGCACGCAAGCGCGAGCCTCGATGTCATCGGCGGGAACGATCACCGTCATACCCGGGATCGTGCGCATGAGCGCGATGTCCTCGCAGCACTGATGCGTGGCGCCGTCTTCACCGACCGAGATGCCCGCGTGCGTAGCGCCGATTTTGACGTTGAGGTGCGGATAGCCGATGGAATTACGCACTTGTTCGTACGCGCGGCCGGCGGCGAACATGGCAAAGGTGCTCGCAAAGGCGACGTGACCCGTGGTTGCAATGCCGGCGGCAAGCCCCATCAAGTTGCTCTCGGCAATGCCGGCGTCGTAGAAGCGCTCAGGGTGCGCGGCCTTAAACTTACCGGTCTGCGTTGCGGCGGCCAGGTCGGCATCGAGAACCACAAAGTCATCGTGCTCATTGCCCAGCTCGACAAGTGCCTCGCCATAGCTAACGCGCGTGGCGACTTTCTTGACGTCTGCCATTAGAGCTCCTCCCCTGCTGCTGCGAGCTCGGCCATGGCCTGCTCAAACTGTTCATCGTTGGGTGCCTTGCCGTGCCAGCCCACCTGGTTTTCCATAAAGGAAACGCCCTTGCCCTTCACCGTCTCGGCGATAATGGCCACAGGCGAGTCGCTCACTTTGCGGGCCTCGGCAAAGGCGGCGGCAATCTGCGCCATGTCGTTACCGTCGGCGAGCTCAATCACATGCCACTTAAAGGCACGGAACTTGTCGGCAAGCGGCATAGCCGAGTTAACTTCGTCGATACTGCCGTCAATTTGCAGGCCATTGTGATCGACGATAGCGACGAGGTTATCCAGGTCGTGGTTGCCGGCGAACATGGCCGCCTCCCATACCTGCCCCTCCTCGCACTCGCCGTCGCCCAACAGCGTGTAGACGCGATGGCTGTCACCCCAGTGCTTTGCGGCGAGCGCCATTCCAACCGCGGCGGAGATACCCTGACCGAGCGATCCGGTAGACATGTCGACGCCCGGCGTGTCGTTCATATTGGGATGGCCCTGCAGGCGGCTGCCGATATGACGGAGCGTCTCGAGCTCCTCCTTGGGAAAGAACCCGCGTTCGGCGAGCACGGCATAGAGTGCCGGAGCGCAATGGCCCTTGGAGAGCACAAAGCGGTCGCGGTCGGCGCGGCTCGGATTTGCCGGGTCGACATCCATTTCCTCAAAGTAGAGGTAGGTCATAATGTCGGCGGCGCCAAGCGACCCGCTCGGATGCCCCGACTTGGCGGCATGGACGCCCGCGACAATACCGCGGCGAACCTCATTGGCAATCTTGGCCAGTTCCTGATCGGTCATGGAGTTTCCTCTCTTGAGCACGCCGGCCCGGCATAACAAATGCTGGGCCGGCAGAACCATCGTTACTGTGCCTCGACGACCTTTTTCCAGTCGGCCTCGAACGAAGCAAGGCCCTGGTCGGTCAGCGGGTGATGCAGGCATTTCTTAAGAGCGGCCATGGGGACGGTCGCAATATCGGCACCGAGCAGCGCCGCCTGGGTCACGTGATTGGGCGTGCGGACGGATGCAGTGATGATCTCGACGGTGTCGTCGACGTTCTTACCGGTCCAGTCATAGTTCTTGATGCAGGTCACAACGTTGTCGAGCTGCGAGATACCGTCCTCGGCGATGTCATCGAAGCGTCCCACAAACGGGCTGATGTAGCGAGCGCCGGCGTTGGCGGCCATCAAGGCCTGGGTCGGCGAGAAGACGAGCGTCATGTTGACGCGCACGCCCGCATCGGCCAGCGCGCGGCAGGCGGCGAGGCCGGCCTCGCAGACGGGGAGCTTGACCACAATGTTGGGAGCCAGGGCGGCAAGACGCTTGCCCTCCTCGATCATGCCCTCGGCAGTAGTCGCGGTGGACTCGGCAGACACGGGCAGACCCTCGCAGAGCTCGGCAATCTTGAGCATATGGGGCTCAAAGTCGGCGAGCTTACCGCCGGTCTTGGCGTACAGGGACGGATTGGTGGTGACGCCGGCAAGGCAGCCCCAGCTCTTGGCCTCGGCGATCTCGTCAAGGTTGGCGGTATCGATAAAGAACTTCATGGTACAAACTCCTTCGAATGAATAGCTAGCAATCTAAGGACAACGGCTCAATCACTGGTCGACCCAACGTCAGCGAGCGGGCAGCTGCCGTGGCAAGGTGGTGCGAAAGAGGAGCGAAGCGTACTTTGGTACGCGAGCGACGGCTTGAGCGCCAGATTGCCCGGCAGATGCTCGCGCAGCGTCGACCGGTCCGGCGTTTGTCAAAACGCCGGAACTACTTAGTCCTCGAGAGCCTTCTCGATGCGGCTCGTGACGCCCTTGAGGTTAAGACCGACGACGTACTGCTTAATCGGGCGCTTGATGTGCTCGATCACAAAGCGCTTGCCGTCGATGTCCTGGGCAGCGAGGTTGCGATAGAGCTTCTCGACCTGCTCCTTGACCTCGGGATCGTTGAACGCGTAGTGGCCGGAGACATCCAGAATCTTCAGGCTGAGCTCGTCGTCGGCCAGAATGTCGTCAACCTGCAGGTTGACATCATCGCCGGTCATCCACTTGCGCCAGCGCTCGGTCTTGATAGCCTTGACCAGCAGCGTGTGATACAGGTCGGAGGGATCGTCACACAGGCCGTTGTCGACCAGAATCTGCTCGGTAGCGCAGAGCTTGAGGTAGGCGCGGGTCTCCTCGGTGCCGTACTGAGGGGCGACATTGGAAGCCGTCACGTGAGCCGGAATGTGCTCGAGCAGCGTCGCGTCGTCCAGGTAGTCGGCGTTGTGCTCCTTCAGGCCCACGCCGTAGCGCTTTGCCATGTCGGCGAGCTCGCGGGCGTTCTTAAAGTTGTAATGGCCAACCTGCTCGGTCCAACGGGTGAGCGTACCGGTCTGGCCGACGATAAAGGTGGGCATGGGGCAGCCGCGCTTCTCGAGCTCGGGCTGCAGCTGAGAAATGAACTCCTCGTACTTATCGGTAGAGGTCAAGCCGCCATTGGTCTCCTCGGTACCGACCTCATAGGCGACCTCGGGCAGGTTATGCTCGCGACGGTACTGCTCAAGGTAGTCGATAAGATCGATCGTGCGGCGAAGCACCACGTCGAGCGGAATAACCTTGCCGATCTGATAGGGGTCCTTGGTGGGGTCGACCATCAGCAGGTCAAAGCCTGCCTCCATGTCGGCGACGAAGGACTTGCGGGCGAGCTCCATGGCCTCGTCCTCGGGCAGGTGGGCGTTACGCTCCTCGTCGCGCTGCCACGGACCGCCGTGATCGCGGCACAGGTAGTACGGGCCGGTGTAACCCACCTCGTCGGCAACCTTCTTGATGTCGGCGGCAAAGCGCTTCTGGTCCCAACCGTTGACGTAGCCGGCGCCCATCTCGTCCATATCGACCTGGTTGCGGCTGGCGATAAACATGGGCGGGAAATCCTCGTCCTTGGCAAGCTCGAACACGGCCTGAATCAGGTTGGGGCTCATGGGGCCAATGCCGACCATGGTTGCGTGATCGCCGCTATCCTGCAGCTTGAGCATGCCCTGAACGGCCTGGCGGATGGTGAGGTTGGACATTTTGTTCTCCTTCTCCAGAGGATTGTTGACAAAAGTTCCCTGGGACCCAGATGCGGGCCCTATCAGTACGGATGGATTTTGTTGTGTAGGGGCGGTTGTGCGGAGTCAAATCCATCCCTCCGCACAACCGGAGTCCTTAAAGGGTTACTTGGCCTGCTTATCGAGCGTGGGCTTCATGGCAATCAGGATTGCAGCGGCGACCACGGAGCCAATCACGATGTCCAGGCAGAACAGCGCGACGTTGTTGGTGGCAAGGGCGACGATAAAGCCACCGTGCGGGACGTAGCAGTCGATACCCTGGAAGGCGGCAAGCGCCGCACCCACGGCAGAACCGATGCAGATGCCGGGAAGGGTGTGACCGAGATCCTTGACCGCGAAGGGGATAGCGCCCTCGGTAATACCGATGCAGCCCATAAACAGTGCGGAAATACCCATCTGACGGTCAGCGTCATCGAACTTGTTCTTGGCGATGAGCGCAGCGAGGCCGCAAGCAATCGGGGGAATGGCGACAGCGACGCGGAACATACCGTTGGGGCCGTAGATGCCGGAGGCCATGATGGCCATGGTAAAGGTCGAAGCGGTCTTGTTGACGGGACCACCCATATCGAAGGCGGTCATAACGCCAATGACCAGGCCCAGGACGACGGCGGAGCCGCCCTGCAGGCTACCGAGCACGCTGGTGAGCCAATCCATCACAAAGCCAAGCGGCGTGGCCAGGATGTAGATGTAGGCCATGCCCAGGACGAGCGAGGTCAGAATCGGGATGATCAGGATCGGCATGATGGTCTGGATGGTGTTGTTGACCTTCCAGGTCTTCATCCAGCGGACAAAGTAACCACAGATGACAGCCATAATCATGGCGCCCAAGAAGCCGGTCGAAACGCTGTTGCCACTCGGGGTGACGACGGCGTTGTTGACCAAGTAGCCCAGGACAAAACCGGGGGCAAGCGCGGGCTTGCCGGCCATCGAGTAAGCGATGTATGCCGCAAGCACCGGAATCATCATAGAGATGCCGGCCATACCGATGGTGTTAAGGCTCACCATCAACGGGTTGGTGACCTCCATGCCGTTAGCACCGGCGGTACCGGATGCCAACGAGAAGGCGAGGAACACGCCACCGATAACGACAATGGGGATAAAATAGGAAACGCCGGTATTGAATGCATTGAGCAGCGTCTTGCCAGGATCGGCAAAGATAGACTGCTTGGACGCCGGTGTCGGGGCCTGCGGGGCAGCGGAGACGGCCTTCTTCTCTGCCTTGGCCTCGGCCTTGGGCGCGTCAACGGCGCCACCCGTCGCCTTGATAATCTCAACAGCCTGGTCGATGATCTTGACCGGATCGGCGATCACATCGGAAGTACCGACCTTGAGGAACTTGCCCTCGGCCATCTTCTGCTCAAAACGGTCCTCGTTCTCGACACCCACGTCGACGGACTCCAGGACCAGGTCGGCGGAGTCCACGTCTTCCTGCGTGAGCTCATTCTCGATACCCAGGCCACCCTGAGCCTCGACCTTGCACTCGATGCCACGGGCGGCGCATTCATCCTGAATCGCCTTCTGGGCCATATACGTGTGGGCGATACCCACGGTACAGGCGGCAACGCCTACGATCTTCATTGCTTCCCTCTTTTCATAGAGTTGCGTGCGCAAGACACCGTTTGCGGAGGCCTCCGGAGCATCCCCTGCCGTTTGGACTTGCTGTCTTTTCGACAAGACCAATATAGGTGCTCATTTTTCTTAATACC
This sequence comes from Collinsella sp. LCP19S3_A6, assembly GCF_052122015.1. Taxonomy (NCBI): domain Bacteria; kingdom Bacillati; phylum Actinomycetota; class Coriobacteriia; order Coriobacteriales; family Coriobacteriaceae; genus Collinsella; species Collinsella sp. LCP19S3_A6. Next base: position 18,294 of record NZ_JBQKDD010000006.1, on the reverse strand, counting down.
AGCTTATTTCGGTAAACGCGCAGGTCAGAGCGTTGGTTATGCAATTTAGTTATGCGTTTAACCAAAAATGAATCCTGCGTTTTTGATCTCTTTTTTAAAAGTCAAGAAGTATTTAGATTTCTCGGTAGACGGCAGGCTTGCATAACCGCCACGAATTTCGGACCCCACGGATACGGTATTGTTGCATACTCATAAAAGGGCGAAAGGACAGGCAGAATCGTGTGCCCGCAACCCGAACGTGAACCACCGCGCCAAACAACGCAATTTGTCGGAAGGAGTCGCTGTGACCAAACAGCGCGTTACGATCGCAGACGTCGCCCGCGAGGCGGGAACTTCAACAGCCAGCGTCTCGTATTACCTCAACGACAAACGAGACAAGCTCAGCGACAAAACGCAGGCAAAGATCGCGCGCGTTATAAAGGAGCTGGGATACGTCCCCAACGCCCAGGCGCAAACACTCACCGGCAAACAGACCCGCGTCATCGCCATCATCATCTTGGATAACACCAACAAATGGGCGGGCCTCGTCCTCAACGGCATGGAGCAGGTCATGCTCCCCGCGGGCTACCAGACGGTTGTTTGCACGAGCAACTTTAACCCCGAGACCGAGCTCATGTATGTCGACAAAATGCTCTCGCTGGGCGTCGATGGCTTTATCATCCAGCCCACGGCAAACTTCAAAGCCGTGCACGACCGCATTAGACGCGCCGGCAAGCCGGTCGTCTTTTTCGATGCGGCCATCTATAGCCCAGGTACCAGCTGGATCAAGACCAACCTTTACGACGGTGTGTACAACGCCACGCAAGTACTCCTCGACGCCGGTTACGAAGATTTCTTTTCCATTGCCGCCAACATGACCGAAATGCGCACCCGCATGGAGCGTTTTCAGGGGTATGCCGAGGCGCTGGCAGCGAACGGACAGCTCTACAAAGCGATTTCCATCGACCACAACAAGCCGTCGGTCAGTGAGCTTACCGAGTACTTTAAATACAAGCTCAACCCCGCCAAGCGAACCCTTATCTTCGTGCAAAATCAGTGGGCACTTCCCCGTGTCTACAAGGCCCTCCAGCCCATGGCCCATCTGCTTCCGCAGCAAATCGGCCTTTTGGGACTCAACTGCGAAGACTGGACCAACCTCACCACGCCGACCGTCTCCACCATCATCGAGCCCGTCGACCAGGAAGGCAGAGAGGCGGCCGAGATGCTCCTCGCGCTACTCGATGGTAGCAGCACGCCCGGTGAGCAGCGTATTCTCGAATGCAAACTCAATTGGCTCGGTTCTACCTCGATCTAGCCATACGTCAAATATGAGGCAAATGAATCCGTAGCGTTTGTCCCAAATCTTAAGTATTTGTTCGATAGAACGGCCCTCGGCGGCTCCTGCTAGACTGGTAGACTCCCAACCGTCCGTCCAGGAGTCACCATGTCGCGCAAGTCCGCCTACAAGCAAGCACTTTCTATCGGCACCGCTGTGGTGCTGGGGTTTGCGCTGTTTACGGGATCGCTCGACGGGGCGCCCAGACTGCTCTCGCCGCAAGGTGATGAACAGGCGGCGGCTCTGGCCGAGAAGCAAGACGAGAGTCCCAGCCGCACCGACGACGAGGCAGACCTGGTTGCCCGACTCGAATCGGGAACGGCAAACTCCACAGACTCCCAAAACAGCCCGAACTCTGGCGACAAGCCACATTCCGCCGCACCCGACACCGGTGATGACGCTTCCGCGGACAGCGCCGCCACCCCCATCGACGAGGTCGAAAACCCCAATCTCGACCGCGCCCGCGGCGTATACCTCAGCAGCATTCCTGACTACGCGGGTAACCCCTATGTTGCCCTGCGAGCCGACAGCACGCACCCGTTGGGCACACCATCATTCACGCTCGATGAATACGAGCGCGCTACAGAAGAAGGTTGCTTTAAGAAGTTCTCCAAGCTCGACAGCCTGGGCCGCACCCGCAAAGCGCTCGCTTGCGTGGGCCCCGAATCGCTCGGTCAAGGCGAGCGCGGCGATATCTCGCGTATCCATCCCGCCGGATGGCGCCAGCAGCGCTACGACTTTATTCCGGGCCAGAGCCTCTACAATCGCTGTCACCTCATCGCCTGGTCGCTCTGCGGCGAAAACGCTAACCGCAAGAATCTCCTCACCGGCACGCGTTATCTCAACGAAACGGGTATGCTGCCATTTGAGGAGCAGATTCTCGGCTACATCCGCGAGACGGGCAACCATGTGCTCTACCGTGTCACGCCCATGTACAACGAAGAGGAACTCGTCTGCCGTGGCGTGCGTCTTGAGGCGCAATCGGTCGAGGACCACGGCAAGACCCTGTGCTTCCACGTGTACTGCTACAACCTGCAGCCGCATGTGCAGATCGACTACGCTACCGGCCGCAATCAGGCCTCGGGAGACTAGGGCCGGCCAAGCTGCCCCAAAACTTAAAATGAACCGTTTTCCTCCATCCCCCAGGGATCAAAAAGGGCCGCCCTGGATTGGCCAGAGCGGCCCTTGCATCGGCATGTATGTTACAGGCAACGCCCAACGCTACTTGGCACGGCCCTCCTCATAGCGCTCGACCAGCTTGGCCTGAACGTCATAAGGCACCTGCTCATAGCCCGCAGGCTTCATGGTAAAGTCGCCCGTGCCGCGCGTGATGGAGCGCAGACGCGTCGAGTAATCCGTCAGCTCGGCGAGAGGCGCCTGAGCGATGACCACGGTGTCTCCGCGCTCATCGGTCTCCATACCCGTCACGCGACCGCGCGAGGCCGAGATGTCGCCCATCACGGCGCCGGCGTAGCTCTCGGGAATAGTCACCGTGATTTCCTCGATGGGTTCCAGCACCACCGGGTCGGCGTCGGCGCATGCCTTGCGCAGGCCGATGCGAGCCGCCGCGCGGAACGCCATCTCGTTGGAGTCGACGCTGTGATACGAGCCGTCGTACACAGCCACGCGAATGCCCGTAAGCGGGTAGCCGGCAATGATGCCGTCCTTCATGGTCTCCTGGACGCCCTTGTCCACGGCAGGGATCAGCGAGCGCGGAATGCGGCCGCCTACGACCTCGTCCACAAACTCATAGCCGTCGCTCGTACCGTCGGGCCCAATGAGCGGCTCTACGCGCAGCCAGCAGTCACCATACTGGCCGGCGCCGCCGGTCTGCTTCTTGTGGCGGCCCTGGGCAGTTGCCGTGCGGCGAATGGTCTCGCGATACGGGATGCGAATCGGCACGCTCTTGGCCGCGACCTTGGTACGGTCCTCAAGACGATTGAGCAGGACCGAAACCTGCGCCTCGCCCACCGCCGAAATGATAGTCTGGCCGGTCTCCTCGTCGCGGTCGATGCTCATGGTCGGATCGGCCTTGCATGCCTTCTCGATAAACGTGTAGAGCTTCTCTTCGTCGCCGCGATTCTCGGCCTCGATGGCGATGCGGTACTGCGAGTTGGGGAACTTAAACGCCGCAGCCTCGACCTTGCCGGTAATCGAGAGCGTATCGCCCGTCTCGGCCGCCAGCTTGGGCGCCACGATGATATCGCCGGCATAGGCGTGACCGACCTCGGTCATGTCGCGGCCGCACATCACATACAGGTGAGCCAGACGATCGCTCTTGCGGGTGCGCGCGTTGATCAGCTCAAGGCCCGGCTCAAGCGTGCCCGTCAGCACCTTGATGAAGCTGATGCGACCCTGCTGAGGATCGGCCAGGGTCTTAAACACAAACGCCACCGGGCGGTCATCGTCGCTCGAGATCTTGAGCGAATCACCGTCGATGAGCGGCATCTCGCCGTAGTCCGTCGGCGCCGGGAAGTACGTGGCGATGTCGTCCATCAGCGAGTTGACGCCCTGCTCCTTAATGCAATCGCCCGCAAAGACCGGCACAAAGATGCGCTCGGCGATCGCCTTCGACAGCAGGCCTTCAAGCTCCTCCTGCGTCAGCGTCTCCTCGCCTTCCAAGTACTTCATCATCAGTTCGTCGTCAGCCTCGGACACCAGCTCGCACAGATGGTCATGGGCCTCCTCGGCCTGGGCACGATACTCCTCGGGAATCTCCGACTCAACGGCTTCGGCGCCGTTGCAATGGCGCGCCTTCATGCGCACCAGGTCGATGATGCCGTCAAAGTCCTCGCCCTCGCCCCAGGGAAGGGTCACGGCGCCCAGGCGCGTGCCGAAGCGTTCCTGCAGCAGGTCCATCGTGGTCGCAAAGCTGGCCTCGGAGCGCGACAGGCGGTTTACGAACACCGCACGCGCCAGACGCAGGTCCTCGGCGGCATACCAGAGCTTAACCGTCGTAGGCTGCGGGCCGGCCTCGGCGTCGACCACAAACAGAGCCGTCTCGCAGACGCTCATCGCGGCAAAGGCGTCGCCGATAAAATCGGGGTAGCACGGGGCATCGAGCACATTGATGCGCGCACCCTTCCAGTCGATCGGCGCAATGGTCGTCGAGATGGAAAACGCACGCTTGACCTCTTCGGGGTCATAGTCGAGCGTGGGCTTGGTGCCGTCGTGGCCGCCCAGGCGGGCGGTCTTGCCGGAAAGGTGGAGCATGGCCTCGGCGAGTGAAGTCTTGCCCACCCCACCTTGGCCTACGAGCACCACGTTCCTTACGTTACCGGTCTTGGGAGCACCCATGATGACCTCCTTGCAGGGCCGCGCGCAATGCGCGACGCCAACGGGGAGAGTTCGCGGTCGATGCCGTCCCGGGAGCAGCATGGTCGGCAGCCGATCCGGCTCACCCTCCAAATGTCCTATGCCACCACCCTACCCTCGCGGGCGACTGTCCATGCACACCTTTCGGCGCACGTATGAATACGGGCGGCGAGAGGAAGGGCAAACGCCTGAGGCGGTTATTAAGCCCCATCGGCGCAAATAAAACCGCCGCAGGCCATAAGACCTGCAGCGGTTTCGCCTCAATGTCTACTTGAGCCTATCCCTCGATACGGCTCAGGAACTCGCGTGTGCGCCGTTCGCGCGGATGACCGATAACCTGCTCGGCAGGACCCTCCTCTACAATGCGACCGCCGTCCATAAAGACCACGCGATCGGCAACATCGCGCGCAAACTGCATCGCATGGGTCACGATCACCATCGTCATATTCTGCGCGGCAAGGTCTTTAATGACACGCAGCACCTCGGCCGTTAGCTCGGGATCGAGTGCCGAGGTCGGCTCATCGAAGAACAAGATCTCTGGATCGAGCACCAAGGCGCGCGCAATACTCACACGTTGCTGCTGACCGCCCGAAAGCTCGCATGGCACCTTGTTCTCGTTGCCCGTAAGCCCCATCTGCGCGATCAACTCACGCGCACGTGCTTCGACCTGCTCGCGCGGGCGCTTGAGCACGCGGATCGGAGCGTCGGTAATGTTTTTCATCACGGTATAGTGCGGGAACAAATTGTAGTTCTGAAACACCAGGCCAAAGCGCGAGCGCGCCTGCTTGGGCACATCGCCTTTCGCATACACCGTGCCCGATCCCGCATCCGTCGCAACGGCTAGATCACCAAACGAAAGCGAGCCGCCGTCAAGCGTCTCGAGCAGCGTGGCGCAGCGCAACAGCGTTGACTTACCGCCGCCCGAAGGTCCGATAATCGCCACGACCTCGCCGCGCTTTACCTCGAGCGAGATATCCTTGAGCACCTCATTGCCACCAAACGCCTTGCGCGCGCTCGTTATATTCATTACCGTTCCGGACACGGGAACCTCCATGTGTTTGAAAAGCACGACGGAACAGGCTAGTCGTGGTAGTAGTCAAGTCGCTTTTCGGCGGCGCCCAGCAGCATCTCGACCACAAAGTTAAAGACCCAGTAGATCAGTGCCGCAATCGCAAACGGCACCATGCTCACTTGAGAGGCAACCAGTGCCTTGGCCGTCGAGAACATCTCCCCCACGCCGATGGCAAATGCCAGCGACGTGTCCTTGACCAGCGTGATGATCTCGTTGCCCATCGCCGGCAAAATGCGCTTGGCGACCTGCGGCATCACAATGTACAAAAACGTCTGCAGGCGTGAATAGCCCAGCACCTCGGCGGCCTCATATTGACCACGCGGGATAGACTGCAAACCCGAGCGATAGATCTCGGCAAAGTAGCCGGCATAGTTGATGATGAATGCCACGACGCACGCTGTCCACTTGGAATCGGGCGTGAGCGAAATACCAAAGACGTAATACGGAGCAAAGTAGATGGCAAACATCTGCAGCATGAGCGGCGTACCGCGCATGACCGAAATGTAGATGCGCGCAATCCAACGCAGCGGAGCGATTTTGCTCATACGCATAAACGCCACGGGAATTCCCAAGGGAATCGAGCCCAACAGCGTGAGCAAAAACAACTGCAAACTGACCAAGAAACCCTGGCCAAGCATCTGCATCATGACCTGAATAGACAACCCAAGCTCTCTTTCACAGCAACAGAACAGCAGGTGTTAATTGAAATAGGCACAGTGCCCAAGATTGCGAGCGACAAGCCCGACGAAGCGTACTTTGGTACGCGAGGAGGGTTGGAGCCGCAAGGTTGGGTGCTGTGGCTATTTCAAAACCCAGTTGTCGAAGGATAGACCGTAGCTCGCATACTTGTCGCACAGGTCCTTGACTGTACCGTCCTCATAGAGCGCCTTGAGCGACTCGGTCACGGCGTCGGCCGACTTGGTGTCGCCCTTCTTAAAGCCAACGGCGTAGTGCTCGCTGGACAGCGGCTTGTCAAGTTGCGTATAGGCATCGGGCTTGGCGGCAAGCTGATACTGGGCGATCGAAAGGTCGCAAGCCACCGCATCGACCGCGCCGCTCTCGAGCTGCATAAAAGCCGTGTTGTACTCGCCGATGGTATCGAGCGTGGCAAACGTCGCCGCCAGATCCTTCTGGTCACCCTCTAGCACATCCTGCGCGGCAGAATCGGTCTGGGTAATCACGGTCTTGCCGGCAAGGTCGTCCCAATTCTTGATGCCCGCATCCTTCTTAACCACCAGCACCTGCTCATTGAGCATGTACGGCTCGGAGAACGTGTAGTCGTCCTCGCGGCCCTCCATGGTAAAGCCGTTCCAGATGCAGTTGATGGCGCCCGAGTTGAGCAGCGTATCCTTGGCGTCCCAGTCGATGGCCTCGTACTTGACCTCCCAGCCCTGCTTATCGGCAACTGCCTTGGCCAAATCGAGATCAAAGCCGGTGTACTCGCCATCGTCGCCCACAAAGCCATACGGAGGATAGGACTTGTCAAAGCCCACCACGAGCTTCTTAGACTCCACAGCGCCCTTGGCGTCCTTTGCCGCGGCAGAGCCGGCAGTGGAACCCTTGTCGGCACCACCGCCGCAGCCGACAAGACCAAGGCCAAGCACCGTGGCGAGCGAGCCGGCTAGACCAACAAACTGACGACGAGACATATCGGTATTCATGGTATTCCCCCTTGATGGCACTTTAGCTAAGTAAAGTGAGTCATGTAACGTTCAGAATCATACACTTTAGCGTGATAGAGCACAAGGCGAGTTTGCCCGCCGCGTGAGGGGTGTGGGGGTTAAGTTTCCTGCTCTACAGTCCTGCTCACGACGGAGAGCACATTAAGTGCTCTCCTGTTCGTGCGGAACTCGCGATAAACTTAACCCCCACACCCCTCACGCGGCGGGCAACCGTCGTTGGGCTTATCACTGACACCATTAAACCGCTTGCATATCGTCTGCTTGCTTGGCACGGTACAATACTTGCAGCTTTAATTCATGAATTAGTGGAGTTATTGATGGCAGAATCTCGTGCGGAGCGTAAGGCTCGTCGTGCTTTGATCGAGGCGGCTGAGGGGTCGGAAGAGAAAAAATCTTCTAAGAAATCCAAGTCGTCTCAGGACACGAAGGGTAAGTCGGCCAAGGGCAAGGCTAAGACCAAGCGTCCCAGCCCTCGTCGGAGCGAGGGTAAGGCACCTCAAGCTCGTTCCAAGCGCTCGCATAATGAGTCGTCCCGGTCCGCTCATAAGGCCGTTGATCCCAAGTCGCCTTGTTCCATCATGAAAGCTTGCGGTGGATGCACGGCGCTCAACAGGCCTTATAAGAAGCAGCTGGCGACCAAGCAGGCTGCTATGGATGAACTTTTTGCTGCTCTTTGCGAGCGTGAGGGCATAACCGTCGACCCCATTCGCGGTATGGACGTTACCCTGGGCGACCCGGGCAAATATCCTGCGCCGCGTGGTTTTCGCCATAAGGCCGCCACTCCCTTTGCCCCCGGCAAAGGGGGCGCTGTCCGCTGCGGCTTTTTTGAGCGCGGCACGCACAGAATCGTCGCTGTTCCCGAATGCCCCGTCGAGGCACCGGGAGCCCGTCAGATTCTTAACGGCATTGCGCGTGAGGCCGAGCGCCTGCACATTCCCGCCTTTAACGAGGACAAGCATCTGGGCCTGCTTCGCTATGCCGTCGTTCGCTGCGGCTGGCGCACCGACCAGATCATGATCACCCTCGTTACCGCCCAGCGCGACCTGCCGCATGCGCAGGAATTCTTTGAGGCCATCGCCGCACTCGATCCGCGTATCGTCACCGTCGCCCAAAACATCAACGGACGCCCTGGCAACGCCATCCTGGGTGAGGAAACCCACATCGTGTATGGCGCTGAATGCATGCGCGACCAGCTACTCGGCTGCGAGTTTGATATCTCCCCCACCGCGTTCTACCAGACCAACCCGCAGCAGACCGAGCTGCTCTACCAGCTCGCTATCGACGGTATGGATCTGCACCAGGGCGATGTTCTCATGGATGCCTACTGCGGCAGCGGCACCATCGGTCTTTGCGCAGCTAAAGAAGCTCAGAACAAGGGCATCGGCATCATGTTACTTGGCGTGGAGCGCAACCCGGCGGGCATTGCCGACGCACGCCGCAACGCCGAGCTCAACGGTCTTACCCGCAGCGCCTGGTTTATGGCCGACGATGCCACCGACTACATCCTAGATGCCGCCGACAACAACGAGCGCATCGACGTCCTTTCCATCGATCCGCCGCGTGCCGGCTCTACCCTCGAGTTCCTCGAAGCCGCCTGCGCGCTTAGACCTCGCCGCATCACCTATATCAGCTGCAATCCCGTGACCCAAGAGCGTGACCTGCACCAGCTCCTCGACGGTGGCTATCGCCTGCTCAAGATCACGCCCGTCGACATGTTCCCCCATACCGACCACACCGAAACTGTAGCGGTCCTCGAGCGCCGCTAATCCACCGGCACAAGAAGGGGGCGACCCGTCTGGGCCGCCCCCTTACTTGGTTTATGCACTCCGCTACATCCTCTTGCGCAGGTCACACACGCCGGCTGCCGCCATCTCGCGCAGTAGCGTCTCGCGGTCGCGCGTCACGATCAAATCCAGCGGAAAGTGAATCTCGTCGAGCATCTTGCGCGCTTGGTCGAGCTTACCAATTGCCATACCAATGTGCGCATCGGTCGAGACGCCAATTCCCACGCCCAGCTCGGCGCACCGCTCGGCAATCTTGCGGCACACGTCCCAATGCTCGGCATCCGCGCCATGCTCAAGACTGTGATTGTTGATCTCGATGATCTTGTGCTTAGCCTTAGCAGCAAGCAACACCTCGTCGATATCGAACGGCACGCCCGATCGACCCGTATGCCCCAGCATAAACACCTTGGGATGCTCCAGAGCATTGATATACATCTCGGTCGTCTGGGCCAGCGTCGCGCCTTCAGCGAACTGCGGATTATGCACGCTTGCAACCAAATAATCCAAATTACGCGTAACCCGATCGAACAGCGAATGCTGACGGCTGTACGAATCGCCGGCAATATCGAGCGTGACAGGAGTGTCCTCGCCAAACAGACTTCCGTCCAGCGAAACGATATCGGCCTCGGCGCCACGCAGCACCAACACGCCACTCCAAATGCGCGGCCATATATCCTGGTTGATAAAGAACTGGTAACTGCGCAGGTCATTGGGGCAAGCCGTAACCATAGAGCTCAGATGGTCGGCAGATCCAAGCACCTGCAGGCCACGCTCTGCCGCCCAGTACACATTCTCCTCAATGGTCGAATATGCATGCGCAGAGAACATCGTATGGGTATGAATGTCACAGGAAAGCAGGTAGGGCATCAGGTCTCCTTATCCGGTATGGCCGTCGCGTATATTCATTGTACGCATAGCCTTCGATAGTCGTAAAACCGCTCCATCCCAAAGACACAACGTCCATGACAACGGGGTCCGGTTTAACACCAAACCCCGTTTCACGTAAAACATTGTAGGCAGAGCGCTCTGCTTTTAACGATACTCGTCCGCCAACTGTTTCCAAGCGGGTAGCGAATTGATAATCGTTTCGTAACTCACGCAATAACCCAAGCGGAACCAACCCGGCATGCCAAAGCTATCCGAAGGCACCGCGAGCAACTCGTACTTCTTTGCACGCTCGCAAAAAGCGTTTGCGTCGGGCTCGAGCGCCTTCACCCACAGATAGAAAGCGCCGTCCGGTTCAACGTAGGTGTAGCCGTACTCCGCCAATGCGTCGGTGAGCGCCGTTCGGTTGCGAGCATAGGCTTCGACATCACTCGGCTCATCGATGCAATCGATAATCACGCGCTGGAAGAGCGCCGGTGCGCACACAAAACCCAGTGTACGGGCGGCACCGGCGACGGCCGGCATAAGGCGAGCAGCCTGAGGATTGGTGTTGGGAACCAAAATCCAACCCACACGCTCACCCGGCAGCGACAGCGACTTGGAATACGAATAGCACACGACGGTGTTCTCGTAGATTGAGGGTACCCAGGGCACCTCGGCACCGTACACAATCTCGCGGTACGGCTCATCCGAGATGAGCATAATCGGATTCTCGGGATCACGCTTGGCATTGACCTCGCGCAGAACATTGGCCAGTCGCGTCAGCGTGTCGCGCGTATATACGGCACCGGTCGGGTTGTTGGGCGAGTCGATAATGACGGCCGCCGTCTTATCAGTAATCGCCTTGAGCACGTTGCCCACGCTCAGCTGGAACGTGCCTTCATCGGCGGGTGCCTCGACACACGTACAGCCGGCCTTCTCAATCCACACGCGATACTCCGGAAAGTACGGGGCGATAACAATGACCTCGTCACCGGGATTGGTAACAGCGTTGAGCGTGCAGGTGAGCGAAGCCGCCGCACCCACGGTCATAAAGACATCTTTACCCTCATAGCTCGTGCCAAAACGACGGTTGAGCGACTCGGCCACAGCGACACGACATTGCGGCAGGCCTGGTGCGGGCGTGTATCCGTGCAGTTGGTCGCTCGGCAGCTCCAAGGCCTTTTTGATGGACTCCGCCACGGCAGCGGGCGCCGGAACACTCGGGTTGCCCAGCGAAAAATCGAATACGTTCTCCGCACCGATCTGTGCCTTGCGTTCAAGTCCATAGCTAAAGATCTCGCGGATGATAGAGCTTTCCGCGCCGCGAGCAAACATGGTTTCGTTGATCATCTGTTCCCCTTTCGCATAGGCGGTATTGTACGCTTTAGTCAAGCAAAGTACCGCAGCAATGTTAATTGGGGACAGACTTAAATGCGTGAAAACGCTCATTTAAGTCTGTCCCCAATCAACAGATGGCCCCATATCGCTCAAAAAAGCCTCCGCAGGTTTCCCCGCGGAGGCTCTCACGACAAAGATTACTCGTCAGCCTCGGTGTCGCCATCGGCCTTTTTTGTGTCAGCAGCCTCGACATCGTCAGCGCTATCGGATGCGACTTCGGCATCCTCCTGCATGGCCGCCTGCGCAAAAGCTGCGGCATCAGCCGCCAGCTCCTCCTCGCTCATACGAGGCGCGCGCTTTTTGGTCGGCACGCCGGCCGCCTTGGCATTGCGCTCCTCCTTGGCTGCCAGAATGTCGTCCTCGCGCTCAAGGTAGGCATCCCAGTCGTTGTCGAGCAGGGCGTTCACGGCGTCGCCTTCGACGGTCTCGCGCTCAAGCAGCACCTTCGCCATCAGATCGAGCTGATCGCGACGGGCATCCAAAATCTCAACAGCACGGCGATGGGCCTCACGCATGATGCGCTGAACCTCGATATCGATGCGGCGCGCCGTCTCCTCGGAGTAATCCTGGTGATCGGCATAATCGCGACCAAGGAACACCTGATGCTGTGCCTCGCCAAACACCTGCGTGCCCAGCTCCTCGCTCATGCCCAAACGCGTAACCATCTCGCGCGCCATCTTGGTCGCGCGCTCCAGATCGTTGCTCGCGCCCGATGTAATGTCATCGCACATGAGCTCCTCGGCAACGCGACCGCCCAAGAACACGGCAAGCTCGTCGAGCATCTCGTTCTTGGTCTTGAGGAAGTGATCCTCCTGCGGAAGCTGCAGCGTATAGCCCAGAGCCTGACCGCGGCTGACAATCGAAATCTTGTGAACCGGATCGGAGTGCTCCAGGATGTGACCCACCAGAGCATGACCGCTCTCGTGGTAGGCAATCGTGGTGCGCTCGGCTTCGGTCATCACGCGCCCCTTGCGCTGCGGTCCTGCAATCACGCGCTCCATCGATTCTTCGACCTCGTCCATCGAGATCACGGAGCGATGACGGCGAGCGGCAAGCAGTGCGGACTCGTTGAGCAGGTTTGCCAGATCGGCACCGGTAAAGCCAACGGTCATCTGGGCGAGCTTCTCAAACTTAACGTCCTCATCCATTGGCTTGTTCTCGGCATGCACGCGCAAGATCTGCTCGCGCCCCTTCACATCCGGGCGGTCGACCGTAACCTGGCGGTCAAAACGACCGGGGCGCAGCAATGCCGGATCCAGAATATCGGGGCGGTTGGTCGCGGCGATCAGGATGACCGATTCGCTTTCCTCAAAACCGTCCATTTCGACCAGCAGCTGGTTGAGCGTCTGCTCGCGCTCGTCGTGACCGCCGCCCAGGCCGGCTCCGCGCTGACGTCCCACGGCATCAATCTCGTCAATGAAGATGATCGACGGAGCCTGAGACTTGGCCTCCTTAAAGAGGTCGCGCACGCGGCTGGCGCCGACGCCCACGAACATCTCGACAAAGTCAGAGCCCGAGATGCTAAAGAACGGGACACCGGCCTCTCCGGCAACGGCCTTGGCCAGTAACGTCTTACCGGTACCCGGAGGGCCCACCAGCAAAACGCCGCGCGGGATCTTGGCACCCAGCTTGCGATAACGGTCCGGATCGCTCAAGAAATCGCGAATCTCTTCGAGCTCCTCAACAGCCTCGTCCACGCCGGCAACGTCTTCGAACTTGACCTTGGGACGTGTAGCCTCGTTGGTCTTGGCGTTGGTCTTGCCAAACTGCATGTTCCTATTATTGGCGCCCATCATCTGGCGCATAAAGTAGAACATGATGGCGATCAGGGCAATCGTCGGCAGTACGCTCATCGCCAAGTCGCCCCAAAAATCGGGGTCGTTGGTGTTGACGATGTACTTAGTGTCGGGATGCTCCGCCATGAGCTCGGCAAGCGAATCGGAGCCGACATAGGTCGAGGAAAAGCTCTTGAGCTCACTCGTGTCGCCCTTGTCCTTTTTCGCCTTCCAGTAATGACCCGTCACGCTTCCGTCCTGAACCGTATAGGTCAGATCTTCGACGCGATCCTGCTTGATGGCGCTCACCATCTCGCTCGTCGCGAGCTTAACGGTATTGCTGGAGCTGGCAAAGCCGGAGCCCATATTAAAGAAGGCATAGCCCAGAAGTGCGCAAGCCAAAAGAAAATACAGCCAGCCCGTACGTGTGGGTTTCTTGCCTCCGGGCATCCCCGGAATCTTAGGGTCCCGGGGTGTCTGGGAATTGTAGTCGTTACGGTCGTCGGGCATCTTACGAATAAACCTCCGGTTTCAAAATGCCCAGATACGGAAGGTTACGATAGCGCTCGGCATAGTCGAGGCCGTAGCCCACCACAAAGGCATCGGGGCAATGGGTTCCAACATACTTGGGCGTAATGGCCGAGATGCGATCCTCAACGTCCTTCCACAGGAAGGCGGCGACCTCCAGAGAAGCGGGCTTGCGGCTCTCAAGGTTCTTCATCAGATACTTGAGCGTCAGGCCCGAGTCCAGAATGTCTTCAACGATCAGCACGTCACGACCGCGGATATCGATATCAAGGTCTTTGATGATACGCACGATGCCCGAGGACTTCACACCGTCGCCATAGCTCGAAACGGCCATGAAATCGATATTGGTCGGCAGCTCGATCTTGCGCATCAGGTCGCCCATAAAGACCACGGCGCCGCGCAAGACCGCAATCAGCACCAAATCCTTACCCGCGTAGTCGCGCGTAATCTCCTCGCCCAGGCGAGAGACGATACCGTCGATATCCTCCTGCGTAAACAGAACCTTCTCGATATCCGGATGTTGAGAAGCCATGACAACCCTTTCTTGTGCTTAATCGCCCACACACCGCCGTATGGACGCGAACTACACATTCTAGCAGCGCACGGGGTATATTTTCCAGCCCGTGCACCATCAGCGCGGGAATACCGTCAACGCCGCACAGAAAAACTGGTGCGAGGGGCTAATCCGCGTCAACCACGCGAAGCAGATAGGCCACACGCGTCGCCGCCGTGCACTTAAAGCGTTCGTCCGCGCGAACTCCGGCGACCCACACCACGACACCCCCCGGTGCCGTCCTTACCATGGGCACGCCGGTGCGCTCGGAAACGGGAATACGAGCCTCGCACAACAAGTCGGATACCTTCTTGCTTCGGCCACTCATGCCTAACGGGCACATCACGTCTCCCGGTGCGGGACCGTCCACCCACAGGCGCGCCAATCGCCCCTCGGCAGGAACCTCGCCGCGCGAGCCAGCCAAGATCCGCTCGCTATCGCTGTTGGCAAAACCCAGGGCAGCCGCGTCCACCAAAGCTGTCACTTCCCCAGCAGCCGCAAACTCACGGGCGCGGCGCACGATATCGCATCCCGGCTCAACGGCTATCGCTTCTGTGACCAGCATACGTCCCCCGCCCAACGACATACGGCCGGGTATGGTAATCCAGTCCGCAACCAAGCCCTCACGAGCCGCCGGCGCCTTAAACGCCAGCATGCCAAACTCGACACGTGCGTCAATCCCCGCCGGAAGCGTAACCGAACCCGCACCCTCGGCAACACAGGAGAGGACTCGCTCCACATGGCGCATCTCTGGGCGAGCGTCCGGATCGATGCGTTTAATCGCCAGTCGCACGATGCGCCGCGCGATTACCACCTCGGCCGCAGCAAGGCGTCTGGCATCGAGCACCAGCGCGGCCGCTGCCTCTTTGCGCAGGCAGCTTCGAAACGCCTGTGCCGACAACTGGGATAGAAACGCATCCTCATCACCCAAGATCTCACAGGCGGCACCAATCGTCTTGCACACGCTCGCATTACGCTGCGCCAGCACTGGCATTACCCGGTGGCGAACGTAGTTTCGCAGATACGAGATATCTTCGTTGGTCTCGTCCTCGCGCCACGGCTGACCATGCACCTGCAGATAGCCCACAAGCTCGCCATGAGTTAGGTCGAGCAAGGGGCGTACCACAATATTCCTTCGGCGGGGAATGCTCGAGAGCCCAGCAGGGCCCGACCCCTTAATGGCGTTCATCAAAAATGTTTCCGCGCGGTCTGAAGAGGTATGGGCAGTACAGATGCGCGCCGCCGTTCTCGGCGCCCCCATCTTGGCACAAAGCTCGCGAACATACCTTCGCGCCGCGGCATAACGCACCTCGCGCGCAGCCGCCTCGATATTGCCCGACTCCCCATCAAAATAGGCGTGCTCCACACACAGCGGCAAGCCATATTGTGCGCAGAGCTCGCGCACAAAGGCCTCGTCGCCGTCGGACGCCTTGCCTCGCAGGTGATGGTTTACATGAAGCACATGTAGGCGCTCGCGAGCAATGGGGGCAACGCCGCGTCCATCTTGGATATCCAGCTTTGATGTGCACGCCATAAGAAGCAGTGCCGTCGAGTCCGCACCGCCTGATACCATGAGCACCACAGGAGCAGCCTGCTGCCTCGTCCGGGTCTCATCGACTGCCCCGGGTACGGCATGGTGTCCGTAATGCTGTGATACCGTTGGCATTCGCTTCCTCCTCTATTCGTCAGCACTCATTGTATCCTTTGGAATCTTATGTCTCGCCTGCACCTTCATATCCTCGGCAGCGGCTCTAAAGGCAACTGCGCACTCATCGAGGGCCCGCAGGGGCTCATTATGGTCGATGACGGACTGTCCCGCCGCGAAACGCTCAAACGCATGGCTGAGCTCGGCCTTTCGGCAGACGACGTGTCCGCCCTTGTTGTCACCCATGAGCACAGCGACCACATTAAGGGGCTTGAGGTGTGGTGTAAACATTGGAACGGACCGGTCTTTTCCAGCAGAGGCACGCTCGCATCAAAGGAAAGCCTCGCACATCTGTCTGTTGAGGAATTCGACCCAGGTGACGCCCTCTCTATTGCCGGGGTCCACATTCAAACGTATTCGACATCGCACGACGTCGTCAATCCTGTCGGCTACCGTTTTGATACCCAGGGTGATTCGGTTGGCTTTGCCACCGACACCGGCGAGTTGTCTAAGCATGCCATCGATACGCTCAGGGACTGTCGCATTCTTGCGCTCGAAAGCAACCACGATGTAGCCATGCTGAGTCAAGGAGACTATCCTCGCTTTCTTCAGGAACGCATCCTGTCTGCAAAAGGGCATCTCTCCAACGATCAGGCCGCCGATGCCGCACGCGCGCTGGTAACCGATCGCACCGAGCAGCTTATCGCGATGCACATTAGCCAAGACAACAATCGCCCAAGCCTTACCGTCAAAAGCTACGCAAGCTCACTTGGGGCGACACTCGACAACGAGCTTGGTAGCACCGCCACTCGCATTGAGGGGCCACATAAACTCACAATACGTCCCGCTGGGCAATATCGGCCCATGACCATTCAGTAGGCCGTCTCAAATATTCAGTAGGCTGTCTCAAATAGAAAAGGGGGCCGGGAATCGCTTCCCAGCCCCCTTAGCTCAGGCACCGATGTTAATGGCCGATAACGTTAGTCGATGAAAATCTTCGTAACGTTCTTCTTTTCGACAATCTTAGGAACCGTAACGGTAAGGATGCCGTCAGCATACTTTGCAGAAAGTCCCTCGCTCGAAGCATCCTTCAGGTACACACCGCGCGTCGCGCTGTAAGAGCAAAACTCCTTCTGCAGGTAGTTCTTGTCCTTGTTCTCTTCGCTCTCCTCAACATTCACGCTAATGGAAAGACGACCCTCATTGAGCTCAACGTCGATGTCGTCCTTCGCGACGCCGGTCAAATAAGCCTTGACCTCGTAACCGTCGCCCTTGTCCTCAACATCAACGGGAAACGCCTTGGAGGCGATCGAGTTGTTTGCCAGATCGGTCATATCATCAAACAGATCGAACAACGAGCTAGCAGAGGGACGAACACCAAAAACCGAACGATAAGGAACCATGCTTGCCATGACTACCACTCCTTTAAGGGACTGCCGAGCCATCTTCTAGGTGGCAGGGACTTCTTTTGACGCTTTAATATATGCCCATCCATTTCTTATATATACATTTTGATATAAAGTTTTTTAAGTCTCTATCTATAAGCATATCTAAGTCTATGTGACTAAGGTTTAATGAGGTCAAGCTTCTTTGAACCGTGTCTTAAATACCAAATGTGCCCTAGCTAAACAAAGCTGGGGCTTACAATGAGCGTATACACAATATTAATGACAACCTAAGGGCATCATGGACGATCAAACCTCCGACAATTCGTATGATCAGATGCAGAACGATAAATCAACCTATCCGCAGACCATACGCTACCATCGTCCCCATATTTCCCAAGAGCCTATTGACGATACAGAGCCTGAATATGTAACTCGCAATCGTTATCAAACCCTTGAAGAATCTCAATCACGTCGCAAACACATGGGCGTCGCCCCGAGCGAATCGGCGTATCTCAAAGATGCCCCCTTATCCAAAAACAGCGCATGCAACCAGGAGCAGGCCCAAACACCCGCCAAGCAACAACGAAGAGAGCCTCGCCCTAAACAGACCCTAACGCATTCTGCCCGCTATTTAGAGACGCCGAAGCAAGGAAAATCGATATTTATATCGTCTAGCAGGCGACGCAAACAGCACCGGCTCCAAATCGCGCTCTTGATCATTGCCATCGCGGCAATCGCGCTGGTCATTCGTTTTATTTTCTTCAAATAGAAAAGACAATTAAGCCGTAGAGGCTTTAGGTTTACAACGCCCAAACGAAAAAGGGGGAGGCCGCGAGGCCTCCCCCTTCTCAGTCCAAGCGCACGGCTCGGTGCCGTCCACCGGTCAGCGGCGCCCTGGCCTCCCACGGGCTGGCCCCGCAGTACTCTCGGCGCGATGGGGCTTAGCTTCCGGGTTCGGAACGGGACCGGGCG